>JAGGWW010000037.1 GCA_021163365.1 Nanobdellota archaeon | reverse complement strand
TCCATTAACTGGTGTAAGGCTTGTTTCTTGCTGGCCTTATGAAGAGGTATATAGAATTGATGAAATTAAAAAAGGAGAAAAATTCTCTTCATTCGAAGACAGATATTGTACAGATTTACACTTTTATGAATTGGAGGTGTTAAATAATCTTTCAAATATTAAGATTTCAATTAAAGAATCAAATAAGACAATATCACCAGAAGGCATTATCTACAATGTTTATGATGTAACTGCTGAAAATCTTAAAGACGAGGATATTAAAGAGGTTACATTTAGATACCGCGTACCAGTTTCCTGGATTGAAGAAAATGGAATAAATGATGAGAAGGTAACTCTTCAAAGACAAGCTGATATTTTAACTTGGGAAACATTAGATAGCAAACAAATAGGAAAGGATGATAATTATTATTACTACGGTGCAAGCTCAGATAAATTCTCATATTATGCAATAGTTGGACAAAAGGTTTCAATTTGGGATGTTGTAGAAGCAATAGATAAATATTATGCGGAACAAATTGAGTTTGAAAAGGTTCTTTCATTGATAAGTAGGTATTACATTGCTATCAATAAAGTTTAAATTGTAATTATATCTTATTCTATTTGGTGAGTTGGATGAAAAGTGGTTATTTAAGATATATCAACTTTAGTTACAAACCAACAAAAGATGATTTGATTTGTGTTTTTAAATTTAAACCTGGTAAAGGAGTTAGCAAAAAAGAAGCTGCAGGTGCAATTGCTTCTGAGTCTTCTACTGGAACATGGACAAAGCTAACAACCATTACAGAAAAAAGGCAAACAAAGATTGGTGCAAAGGTGTTTGAAATAAAAGGTAATTATGTTAAAATTGCATATCCTTCTATTTTGTTTGAGCCAGGTAATATGCCACAAATCCTTTCATCAATTGCAGGAAATGTTTTTGGAATGAAAGAAATAGAAACGCTTCGTCTTGTTGATGTTAAATGGCCAGAAAAAATTAAGAATTCCTTTAAGGGTCCGCAGTTTGGTGTCAATGGTGTTAGAAAACTTCTTAGGGTTAAGAAAAGACCCCTTTGTGGAACAATTGTTAAGCCAAAGCTTGGTTTAACTTCAAAACAACATGCAAGAGTTGCGTACGAATCTTGGGTTGGGGGGTTAGATATTGTTAAGGATGATGAGAATTTAACTTCTCAAAGTTTTAATAAATTTAAAAAAAGAGCTGAGGAAACAATTAAGATGAAATGGAAAGCAGAAAAAGAAACTGGAGAGAAGAAGGTGTATATGTGTAATGTTACTGCTGAAACAAAAGAGATGTTAAAGAGGGCAAGGTTCTTAAAAGAACTTGGAAATGAATATGCAATGGTTGATATTCTAACTGTTGGGTTTTCTGGGCTTCAAACATTAAGAGACGAAATGGATGATTTAAAACTTGTTTTGCATGGGCATAGAGCTATGCATGCTGCTTTAACAAGAAACAAAGAACATGGCATTTCAATGCTTGTTTTAGCAGAGATAGCAAGATTAATTGGTGTTGACCAACTTCACATTGGAACTGCTGTTGGTAAAATGCATGGAAGTAAAAGAGAAATTATTTCAATTGTTGAAGACATAGAAAACAAATTTGTTACAAAAAAAGGACACAGGTTATCTGAAGACTGGGGGAAAATTAAACCAGTTTTTGCTGTTTGTTCTGGTGGGCTTTATCCAGGAACTGTTCCAGCTTTAGTAAAAATGTTTGGAAAAGATATAATTATACAAGCTGGTGGTGGTGTGCATGGACATCCGCTTGGAACAAGAGCTGGTGCAAAAGCAATGAGGCAAGCAATTGAAGCAACAATGAATAATATTTCTTTAAATGATTATGCTAAAACACACAAAGAACTTAACATAGCAATTAAAAAATGGGGTGTTGTTCATGTTTAAACTAAAAGCAAAGATTATTGATGTTGAAACAGGTGGGATTCCTGTAATTTCTTTAAATGAAGAATTTGCTAATAAAAACGATTTTCATCCAATGGACAGAGTTATTGTTAAATTTAAGAACCGTTCACTTGTTGCTGCAATTGATACATCAGAGAAGATTATAACAGAAGATGAAATCGGGCTTTTTGAAGATGTTTGGAAGAAGTTAAGGATTAAAGAAGGCGATGAGGTTGAGATAACACCTGTTGAAAAGCCAGAGTCAACAAAGTTTATAAGAAAAAAAATGGATAGAGAGGAGCTTTCAAAGGAAGAGATTTTTAAGATTGTTAAAGACATTGTTGAGGACAAGTTAACTGATGTTGAGCTTACAGCTTTTGTTTCTGCTTCTTATATGGAAGGTTTAAGCATGCAAGAAACTGCAAGCTTAACAAGAGCAATTGTTGATACAGGAGGAAGATTAAGATTAAAGAAAAAGATAATTGCTGATAAGCACTCTATTGGTGGTGTTCCTGGAAATAGGGTAACAATGGTTATTGTGCCCATTATAACTTCTTTAGGAATAACAATGCCTAAAACATCAAGCAGAGCAATTACTTCACCAGCAGGAACAGCAGACACTATGGAGGTTTTAGCAGATGTAAGTTTTTCAATTGAGGAATTAACAGAAATAGTTAAGAAAACAAATGGATGTATTGCTTGGGGAGGAGCTATAAATCTTGCAGCAGCTGATGATAAATTAATTAGGGTTAGGCATCCTCTTTCTCTTGACCCAGAAGGGCTTATGCTTGCTTCTGTCATGGCTAAAAAGGTTGCAGTTGGTGCAACACATGTTGTATTTGATTTGCCAGTTGGAGAAGAAGCAAAACTTCATTCTCTTGGAGAAGCAAGGCATCTTGAAAGGATGTTTAAAAGGCTTGCAGATGTTTTTAAAATAAAAATACGAACTATTGTTACTGATGGAAATGAACCTATTGGGCATGGAATAGGCCCATCTCTTGAAGCAAGGGATGTTCTTTGGCTTTTAAAAAATGATAGAAGAGCACCAATGGATTTAAGAAGAAAATCTGTTTTGCTTGCTGGCAAGCTTTTAGAATTAATTGGATATGCAAAAGAAGGAACTGGTGAAAAGATAGCAGAGAAGCAAATTAAAAATGGAAAGGCTTACAAGAAATTCATGGAAATAATTGAAGCGCAAGGTGGAAATCCAAAGATTAAGCCAGAAGACTTACCAATCGGCGAATTTAAATGTGATTATGAAGCTGAAAAATATGGAAGAATTGATAACATTGACAATAAAGCAATTTCAAAAATAGCAAGGGCTGCTGGTTGTCCGATTGATAAGGAGGCGGGTATTTATCTTTACAAGCATTATGGAGAGGTTGTTAAGCCTGGAGAAAAGATTTTTACTGTTTATTCAAGAAGTGAGAGAAGAATTGAAAGAGCTATTAAGTTAATGAATGAGCTTTCGCCAATTACAATTAAGTGATTTTTATGGAAGAGTGGCATGCTTTATCAAAGCATGAGGTTTTAAGATTACTTGAAACAACAGCTGAAGGTTTATCTAGCAAGGAAGCTAGCAAAAGACTTAGTCTTTATGGTTATAATGACATAAAAGAAGAAAAAAAGATAACACCACTTCAGCTTTTTGTTAATCAGTTTAAATCTTTCTTAATTGGAATTCTCATAATTGCTACAATTGTTTCCCTTATTTCTGGTGAGATTCTTAATTCTGTGGTTTTAGTTATAATAATCTTTGCAAATGCAATTCTTGGTTTTTTTCAAGAGTATAAAGCTGAAAAAGCTGTTGAAGCTTTAAAGAAAATAACCGCTCCAAAGGCAATTGTTATTAGAGATGGTGTTAAAAAAGAAATTTTAGCAAGGGAAGTTGTTCCTGGTGATGTAATATTCCTAGATGAAGGGAAAAAGGTTCCAGCAGATGCAAGATTAATTGAAGTTGAGAACTTAAAGGTTGATGAATCAATGCTAACTGGGGAATCTATCCCAGTTTCAAAAGAAGACACTGTTTTAAAAAAGGATGTTCCTATTTCTGAAATGAAAAATATGGTGTTCTTTGGCACAAATGTTACAATGGGAACTGCTAAAGCTGTTGTTGTTGCAACAGGAATGAAAACACAGCTTGGAAAAATAGCAAAACTTGTTCAAAAAACAGAAGAAGAAACAACACCATTAAAAGAAAGTCTTGAGAAAGTTGGAAAAACTCTTGGAATTGTTGTAATGTTTGTTGTATTGTTTGTGTTTTTAATTGGATTGTATAAATCAACAGCATCAATATTTGAAATGCTTTTAATTGCAATAACTTTAGCTGTTTCAGCTGTTCCAGAAGGTTTGCCAACTGTTATAACTTTAACTTTAACTCTTGGTATGCAAACAATGGCAAAGCATAATGCAATAGTAAGAAGACTTGCAGCAGTAGAAACTCTTGGCACCACAACAGTTATATGTTCTGATAAAACAGGAACTTTAACAAAAAATGAATTAACTGTTAGAAAGATTTATGTTGATTCAAAATTCATAGATGTTAGTGGTATAGGTTATGAGCCGCAAGGAAAGTTTTTTTATAAACACAAAGAGATTTCTCCTCTGAAAAATAAAGTTATTAGCATGCTTATAAAAATTGGTGCTCTTTGTAACAACGCAGCTCTTGTGCAAGAGAATAATGTATGGAAGATTTTAGGAGACCCAACAGAAGGAGCTTTGAAGGTTTTAGCAAGAAAAGCTGGTTTTGATGAAGAGAAGTGTGGAGAGAAATTTATTGCAGAGTTTCCATTTTCTTCACAAAGGAAGATGATGAGCACTATATTCAAGAAGAAAAAAGAGTTTGCTTATGTTAAAGGCGCACCGGAAAAGATTATTGAAAGGTGTTCTCATATTTATGAGAACAACAAGATAAAAAAATTGACACCAAAAAGGAAGAAGGAACTAATTAAGATATCTGAAGAAATGGCAAAGGAACCTTTAAGAGTAATTGCTTTTGCTTTTAAGAAGTTGCATGACAAGAAAAAGCCAACAATAAGCGAAGTTGAAAATGATTTAATTTTTGTTGGAATTGCTGGAATGGTTGATCCACCAAGAGAGGGTGTTAAGGAAGCTGTAAAGATATGTAGAGAAGCTGGCATAAAGGTTGTTATGATAACTGGTGATCATAAGGCAACAGCTGTTTCTGTTGCAAAACAAATTGGCATTATGCATAGCAAAGATTTAGTTTTAACAGGAGTTGAGCTTGACGCAATGTCATTAAAGGAATTGGAAGAAGTGGCACCACGCGTTTCTGTTTATGCACGAGTTTCTCCAGAGCACAAGGTTAAGATATTGCAAGCTCTTGAAGCATCAGGAAATGTTGTTGCAATGACGGGTGATGGTGTAAATGATGCTCCTGCTTTAAAAAGAGCGCACATTGGTGTTGCCATGGGGATAAAAGGTACAGATGTTGCAAAAGAAGCAAGCGACATGATTCTTCAAGATGATAACTTTGCAACAATTGTTGAGGCAATTAAAAATGGTAGAAGGATTTTTGATAACATTAAAAAGTTTGTAAGATTTGAATTAGCTGCAAATGCCCAAGAGGTTGCTTTAATCTCTTTTGCTGCTTTAGCAGGTCTTCCTCTTCCTTTGTTACCATTACAAATTCTTTGGATAAATCTTGTGACAGATACAATTCCAGCAACAACTCTTGCAATTGACCCACCAGAGAAAAACATTATGAAAAGACCTCCAAGAAAAAGGGACGAGAATATCATTATATCAATGCTACCATTTTTATTAAGTTCTGTTATCTTGCTTTGTTTTATAAGCATATGGGTATTTCTTTGGGGTCTTCAGTTTGGCATTCAAAAAGCAAGAACTCTTGTTTTTACAACAGATGTTTTATATCAGTTGTTTTTCGTTTTTAACTGTAGGACTGAGAGACCATTTCTTAAAACAAGCCCGTTGGAGAATAAATATTTGATTTTGGCAGTTATAATCTCATTTGGATTGCAGCTTAGTGTTGTTTATGTTCCATTTATGCAAAATATCTTTGGGACGATGCCTTTAGATATTTATGAATGGACTGTTGTTTTCTTATTTGCATTGCTTGGAACACTCCTCACTCCTTCAATGTTTAAGTTTTTAGAATCACATAAAACTAGGAGTGTTTATTCCAAGTAGACTTAAAACTTTTTCAATTAAATTCATGTAAGCTTTTAAAAGCAAGGTACGAGAATATCTTTTATCTTTATCTTCTTCTTTAATGACATTGACATTCTCATAGAAGTTGTTAAATAAATTAGCTAAGTCATAAGCGTACTTTGCTAATGCATGTATGTTGTATTCTTTTGAAATGTTTTCAACTATTGTTGGAAATTCAAACATTTTTTTAATAAGTTTTATTTCATGCTTTGATTGGAATTTTATTTTTCCAGCTTTTACTTTTTTTGCCTTTTCTAAGATTCTTTTTGCTCTAACATATGTGTATTGTATGTAGGGTGCTGACTCACCCTCAAAGTTAAGCGCCTCATCCCATGAAAAAACAACATTCTTATCAGGACTTACTCTTAAGATTGAATACTTTAAAGCCCCATATCCTATTATCTTTGAAAGTTTCTCAAGTTCTTTTTCATCTATATTTGGGTTTCTCTTGATTATCTCATTTTTTGCTTTTTCTCTTGCTTCTTTCATGAAATCTGTAAGTAACACGATATTACCTTTTCTTGTTGACATTTTTCCTGTTTGTAATAAAACAAATGAGTAATGAACTACTTCTGGAGCTTTGTATCCAAGCATATCAAGAATTGCTTTTATTTGTTGAAAGTAAAGTTTATGGTCCTCACCAAGCACAACCACATTCTTTTTTGCTCTTTTAACTTTATCAATTGTATATGCTATGTCTCTTAGTATGTACAAGGAGGTGCCATTTGCCCTTGTTATTGCAACATACGGCTCCCTCATTGGTAAATTGTAGTTACTTAAGTCAACAAGAAGCCTTCCGTCTTTCGCCTTTTTTATCTTTCTTTTCTTCTTTAGTTTTTCAATTATCTCTTTGAGTTTTTTTGACTTTATGTACTTGCTTTCAAAATCAAAGTAATCATATTTTATACCCAATTCATTTAATATCTTAGTTTGTCCATTTATTGCAATTTTACAAACTTTTTCAAAAAGCTTTATTGTTTTTTCATCTCCATTTTCCAATTTTTTAAGCAATTCAAATACTTCTTTTTCAAGAGAAGCGTTGCTAATTAATTCCGCATTTATTTTTATATACATATCAAGAAGCTCATCAAATGAAATCTTCTTTTTCTTCTTTGCTGCTAAAACAAGCATTGCTATTTGTTTACCAACATCGTTAACAAAGTAATGTGTTTCAACATCATAGCCATAAAATTTCAAAACTCTAACAATGCAATCTCCTATTATAGCATTTCTTGCTCTTCCAACATGTGGGCTTGCATTTGGATTTATTGATGTATGTTCTACTAATGCTTTTCCTTTTTTCTTTCCTTTTCCAAAGTCTTTTTTAATCATTTGTTTTATTGCTTCTTTGCAAAACTTTTCATTGTTAATAAAGAAATTAACATAAGGTCCAACCGCTTCTACTTTAGCAATTAATCCTTTTGGTTTTATTTTTTCTGCTATTTCTTTTGCAACCTCTGTTGGGTTTTTACCCTTTGCTAATTCAAAGCAAGGAAAAGATATGTCACCAAATTTTGGATTTGGTGGCTTTTCTAATTTAATTTTTTTTATTCCAACCTTTTTTAGAGCTCTTTCAACTTCTTTTTCAAATTGCATAAGTAATCACAAGCATTAGTTCTTTAAAATTGTTTTGAGGGGTCACCTTCTGAAAAATTCGTCATGATGACCAAAATCCATGAATTTAATCTTCTTTCCTTCGATTTTATATATAATCACAAATGACTTATCAAAATGCGCATGTCTAAATTCTCTTAAGTTGTAATGAAGCATTGGGAAATGAAGAGGGTTCATGATGATTGTATCAACTTTTTTCATTAGTATTTTAAAAAGTCGCTTGTCTTTTCTTTTAAGTTTTTTTAATTTTCTTACAAATGTTGCTGTATATTCATCGGTGTATATCATTTTTTGTTTCCTAAGCTTTTCATCAGCTGCTTTCTTGAAATCGTTTTTTCCTTATCTATTTCTTTTAACTTTTTAATGTATTCTGGCTTAATTGGGTATATGACTTCATTTTCGTAAAACTCTATAATCTTTTTTAATGCTTCTTTTTTGCTTTTTAAATTAAACCTTGCTTTAACTATCTCTATCACAGTATTTATTTCAGGAGTTAATGTAATTTGCATTGTTACCATGATTCAAAATAAGATATATTTGTTTATAAATGTTACTTTTTATAACTTTTTGTTATAAATTATCAACAACTTCAAAAATTAACTTTGCTGCTAAATTTGTTGTTAGGTTGTTTATATCTTTTGAAGGATTGACTTCAACTAAGTCAAAGCCGATTATGTTAAAGTTTTTGTTTATAGCATATAGTAAGTTTAATGCATCTCTGCTAGAAATCCCACAAGGATCAATACATCCTGTTCCTGGTGCAAAAGCAGGGTCAACAGCATCAATGTCAAATGAGATGTAAACATCTTTTGGTAGGTTTTCTTTTGCAAGTTTTATTACTCTTTCAACTGAAAATTCTTTTGCTTGCAAAAAAGGAATCTTGTTTTTAATTAGAAACTCATACTCGTCTTTACTCCAGTTTCGCAAGCCAATCAAAACAATTGGTATATTTTGCTCAACAATTTTTGTTACAACATCGCCGAATGGGAAATACCCTTTTTGACAATCTGGATGAGCGTCTAAGAATATTACACCAAAGTTTTTGTTGTTTTTATAAAATGCTTTAATAATTGGTGTGGTTATTGAATGATTTCCACCAATAGAAATTATTGGCTTTTTGTATTCAAGCAACTTTGATATTTTTATTTCAATCTTTTCCATTGTTTTCTCAAAGTTTTCTTCTTCAACAACATCGCTTGCGTCATATACTTTTTTTTCTTTAACATTTTCAGAAAAGTAAAAATTGTCAAAAGCCTCTCTTATTTTTGCAGGAGCGTCTCCACATCCTTTGTTTTCTGTTCCTTGGTCTATTGGGAACCCTATTAATATGGTATCTGCACTCTCTATTTTATCAACAAATCTCATGCTCTTACTTAAGATTTGGTAATTTAAATTTTATTCCTTTTGAAATTAATTTTTCAATTATCTTTGAAAATGTTTTTGGTGTGCTGAAGTCATGAATTAAGATAATATCATTTGATTTTGAGTTTATTCTTGGACTTTCATCAATGCGTTTAAGTACTTTTCTAAGTGGAAGCTCATATTCGCAAGAATCAAATGTCCAAACCACATCAGCATCTTTCTTTAATTTTTTATACCATCTGTATGTAATTCCTGTAAACTTTGGTTGTCTATAACCAAGCTTTTTCAAAATTTTTTGGATTTCTTTTGCATGCTTGTTTTTAGGAATAAGTTTTTCAAAATCCCCGTTTCCTTTGTCTCCAAATGGAAATCTAAATAATTTAATTTGCCTTTTTACACCTGCTTTTTTGTAAGCTTCTTCAATTAATTTATCTGTTTTTTCTATTTGTTCTTTTGCTTCTTCTAATGATATTTTTGAAAAATTTGGATGATTATAGGAATGATTCCCAATTATAAACCCTTTTTTTATTGCATATATGACGATGTTAATTTTCTTCCTAATTAACTCTCCACGACAAAATAAGATTGCAGGTATGTTTTTTGAGATAAGATAATCTAATTTTCTTTTAGTGCACCTTGTTGGTACATCGTCGATTGTAAGATATCCAATTTTCTGTTTCATGAATTACAAAAGGATTCTTGCGTAGTTAAATATTTCTTTAAGGCGCTGTGAGCTTTAAATCTGTGCGAGTTTTTGTTTTTCCATTTATATCCAAGCTCTGCAATTGTTTTATTTTTTCCATCTGGTATGAATATTGGGTCAAATCCCCAACCTTTGCCTTTTTCTTTTAAAGCTATTTTTCCCTTGAGAATCCCTTGGAAAAATCTTAATCTTTTGCCATCGTAAAAGCACACCATTGCTTTTGCAATAGCTTTTCTGTTTGTTTTTCCTTCTAAAAGTTTAAGTATGCCTTTATTGCTAATTGTTTCTTCAACCCATTTTATAAAAGGACCAGGGAATTTATTTAATGCATTAATTTCAAGAGAGACATCTTCAACAAAGAGGGGTTTTTTTAACCTTGAATATGCTTGCAGTACTTTTGCTTTGCATATCTCATTTAAATTGAAGCTTTGTATTTCATCAATATGTATGCTTGCTTGTTTTATCTTTAGGGGTTTAAATATTTCCCTTACTTCTTTGAATTTGTTTTTATTTCCTGTTACAAAATAAAACACATCTATCACTCACTTTGGACCGGCGGGGATTTGAACCCCGAGTCTCCCGCGATCAGAACCACCAGTATTTTATACCAAGCGGTTCTTGCGAGGCGGGCGCTTTACCAGGTTAAGCTACCGGCCCTATTGATTGTCATATTCCATAACTTCATCTTGAAGCACTTCTAACTTAACACCAGCTTGTTTAAAAAATTCACGAGTTAGTTTTCCAGCATGATATCTTTTTTTGCACACAACTCTTTTTATTCCAGCATTTATAATCATCTTTGCACATGCAAGACAAGGTTCCATTGTGCAATATAATGTGGCACCATTTATGGCTACTCCATGTTTTGCTGCTTGCACTATTGCATTTTGTTCTGCGTGGGTTGTTCTAACACAATGCATTGATTCCTTTCCATCTTCATCAATGTGTTTCATTAATAAGTGTCCCACGTCATCGCAATGCGGTAATCCAGATGGTGCACCAACATACCCAGTTGATAGGATTTGTTTGTCTTTAACTATTATTGCACCGCTTCTGCCTCTGTCACATGTGGCTCTTTTAGCAACAGCATCTACAATCTGCATAAAATATTCATCCCAACTTGGACGCGTCATTTTATCACCTCAGTAATCCAATCCTTTTTTTGCGAGTTTTCCTTTTTTAAATGGATGTTTAATCTCTTTCATCTGAGTAACTAAATCAGCTATTTCTATTATCTCTTTTTTAGCATACCTTCCTGTTATTATTATGTTAACACCTTTTGCTTGTTTTAAAAATGTTAAAACATCTTTTAAATCCAAGAGCTTTGCTGCTATTGCCACATTTAGTTCATCCAGCACCATTAAAAAGGGTTTTTCTTTTATCTTTTTCTTTGCAAATTCAAGAGCTTTTTTTGCTTCTTCCTCATCTTTTTTGCTTGGCTTTTTTAAATTTACAAATTTTTTTGTCCCAAATTGATAAAACTCATAATTATGTTTTTTAAAGAACCTTTTTTCTCCGCTGTCTCTTTTTTTCATAAATTGTATTATTATGACTTTTTTCCCATATCCTAAAGCTCTTATTGCTGTTCCAATTGCTGCAGTTGTTTTTCCTTTTCCGTTTCCTGTAAATACATATAACATATTATCACGAAATTAAGCATTCAGACCATCCACAGTCTTTACAAACAACACATCCAGCTTCATAAACTAAATTTTTACTTCCGCATGCAGGACACTTCTCAATTTCTGGTTTTTCTATTGGTTTGTGTTCTTCTTTTTCTAAACTTACTTCTTCAGAGTTTTTCTCTTCTTCTGAATATATAACTGGTGGCTTTACTTTAATTTCTTCTTTTTTCTCTTCTAAGCTAACAAACTCTTTAATCCATGGTTTTTGATTGATTATCTCATTTAACCATTTTTTAGCAAATTCTGATGGAGTTGGTTTAATCTTAAGCTCCTTTTTCTCTGATGTTATTTTTAAAACTTGTTTTGTTTTAGAACCATCTCTATACACTGTTGTGCCTTTACATCCCATTTCATGAGCAATTATATATGCTTGTTTTACATCATCAACTGTTGCGTAATTTGGCATGTTTATTGTTTTAGAGATTGAGTCTGTTATTGCTAATTGAAGAACTGCCTGCGCAACTATGTGGTCTATCCAGTGAATATCCATTGCAGTAACAAAAACATCTTTTAGTTCTTTTGGAATTTCATCTATTGCTTGTACGCTTCCATAGTTTTCTGAAATCTTTTTTAGCAATTCTTCGCTGTACAATCCATGTTCTCTAAGTTTTCTTTCAAACACAGAGTCAACATAGAAAAATGAACCAACTGTAACACTTTTTTCATAAACTAATGAAAATATTGGTTCAATTCCATTGCTTGTATCTGCTATCATTGAAATAGAGCCAGTTGGTGCATTTGTTGTTACCATTGCATTTCTTAATCCATATTTTTTTATTTCATCAACAAGCTTGTCCCAATCAAGACTCCACAATTCCCTACGATAATATAATTCAATTGGTAGTTTTCCATTTGGGTAGTCTGTTTCATAAAATAATGGGAAAACCCCTCTTTCTTTTGCAAGTTCTATTGATTCTTTAAATGCATAATAGGTAAGGTTCTCTGCTAATTTTCTCATAAAGTCATATCCTTCTTTTGAGTTGTATTTTATTCCAAGCTCAAATAATAAGTCTGCTAATCCCATTATACCCAATCCTATTCTTCTTGTTTCTTTTGTTGTAAAATCTATTTCTGGAATTGGGTATTTATTCATTGTTATTATGTTGTCTAACGCTCTTGTAATATCCATGACAACCTTTCTAAATCCTTCCCAATCAAACTCTTTTTTACCATTCTTTTCAATTACAAATTTAGCAACATTTATGCTTGCAAGATTGCATGACTCATATGGATAAAGAGGTTCCTCTCCACAATCGTAACTGTAAATTCCATTTGTTGTCCAAGTAAATGTATCTGGTGCTTTAATATCAAATACTTCTTCTTCTCCAGCATCTTCTATTTTTAATATCTTAACAAAGTTATGTTCTTTTTGATAATTTGTTTTGTTTGAAAGAAATTCTTTAAGCTTTTTTTCCTTCTCTCCAATAAATCCTATTTTTTCGCTGAATAACTTTGCATTTACTCCATTGATTAAAATTCTAAAAGTTTCTTTTGTAGAATATGTTTTCCCCTTTATTTCCTTAGTCTCTTCTTTTTTTTCATTTGTTAAAATTGAAAATATACCATTTGCTAATAACATTATTTGCACTTCCTTAAGTAATCTTATGGATGTTGATGATAACGCCACAGTTATTGTACCATTTGCATCATACACACTTCCATCAGCACTAAATAATCCTCTCATAAATGCACGCTGTATTTTAAGATTTGATTTGAGTATTTCTTTTGGAACTATTTTATTTTCACTTGAGCTTTCATTTTCTAAGGAGAAATAATCTCTCATTTTTTCAGCTATATCTTTTCTGTGAATGTCTAATCTTATCATTCCGTTGTCTTTTGTTTCTGTAACGCTTCCAAATAACCTTTCCATAATATTTTTGAAATAATCCACTAATTCAGAATCTTCTTTAATATGTAGTGTTGTATGATTTGAGTTTGATATGCTTCCATCGCCACAGAAGAATCCTAAAAACTCAGCTTCTTCAATATCACCATTGAATTTTGATTCAAACTTTGCATTTATTTCTTCTGGACACTCTATTACAATTCTAACCTCTTCTCCTTCTTTTAAGTTGTTTATTTCCTTCCATCCATCTTTTGTTAATAACTTGTGTTCTGGTGTTGCTTTAAGTTCAAGTCCATTTGCAAGTGTGATTTTTTTAATCTTCTTTATGCCATTGTTGTAAAATTTCTCAATAGTTTTCCAACCATCTATTGTCCATACTTTATCCCCTTCCTTTAACTCATTTGCATAAACCAAACCTTTATTTGTAAGTATTAATGTGTCTGCTGTTACGCAAGGGTTTGTAACCCTTATTTTCCCACCTCTTGCTGGAATTAAAACATTTCTTTTATTTACATTATCAAAGAAGAGAACACCAGGATCTGCTTTTAACCATGCATGGTATGCTATTGAATGCAGCAGTGTTCTTGGGCTTACATACTTCCAAACTTTTTTTGTTCTTGGATTGATTAATGGATAATCTGTATCTTTGGATAAATACTCCCAAAAATCTTCCCAAATTCCAACAGATATGTTAAAGTTTTCATAAACACCTTCTTTTTCTTTTAAAGCTATGAATTTTTCAATCTCTGGATGCCATATTTCTAATATTCCCATGTTTGCTCCTCTTCTCACCCCACCTTGTTTTATAACATCAGAAACAGTATCTATTATTTTCATAAATGATATTGGACCAGAAGCACTTCCCATTGTTGATTTAACAACATCACCAGCAGGTCTTAGCTTAGAAAAATTCATCCCTGTTCCGCCACCAGCTTTTTGTATAAGTGCAACATCTCTTGCTAATTTCATAATTGATTCTATGTTGTCTTCAACATCAAGAGTAAAACACGCAGAAAGCATACCAAGTTTTTTACCAGCATTTATCAATGTTGGTGTGTTTGGCATAAAAACTTGTTCAACCATTAGGTTAAAGTATTTGTCAAAAATAGGTTCATATTTGTTAAAAGCCCCACTTTGAATCATGCTTATTATTTCATCAAATCCAACTTTCATCTTTCCTTTATTTGCATGCTCTTCGTATGCTGAGATAAGTCTTTCTAAGTGCCATTTGTTAAGTGCGTACTTACCAATCTTTAATTTTTTATCCCAAGCATCTAAATCGCTCAAATACTTTGAAATTGTAATTGGCAACTGATAATTACCATTTTTATCATAAATTCTTGGGTCATAAAGTATTTCTGGAAGTCCTATTGTTACAGCAACCCTTTGAAACAATTCTTTTGGAGATTCTACAACATTTCCTTCATCGTCTTTTGTTAAATATCTAAATGCTAATACTCGTAAAGCATTTACACTAAATCTTTTGTCTATTGAGTCAAGAGTATCTTTGTTAAGTATTCTCTTTTTTTCTTCTCTTATCTCTGTTTTCTTTTGCCTATATAATATATACGCTTTTGCTGTTTTTGCATGCCCATGTTCAATTAGAACCTTTTCAACAATATCTTGAATTTCTTCAACTGTTGGAATAGTGTGACCATCATATTTTTCTTCTAAGATTTTAACAACTTGATCAGAAAGGAATTTTGCTCTTTCATAATCCTTTCCACCAACAGCTTTTGCTGCTTTAAATATGGCATTTGTTATCTTTTGCTGGTCAAAATCAACTATTCTTCCATCTCTTTTCTTTACCTTTTTAACAGTTGTTTTCATCATCTCACCTCTTAAGCTCTTTAAGTTCTTTTTCAAATGATTTTATATCATCAAATGATTTGTAAACAGAAGCAAATCTTAAGTACGCAACTTTATCCAATGCTTTAAGTTTTTTTATAACAAGTTCACCAATAAGCTTGCTCTTTATCTCATTTGTTTTATATCTCATTATTCTTCTAACTATTTCTTCAACCAATTTGTCTATCTGTTCTTCTGTAATTGGCCTTTTTTCGCATGCTTTCATTATACCAATTTTTATTTTTTCCATGTTAAATGGTTCTCTTCTCCCGTCTTTTTTTATAACAATGATATTTGCTCCTTCAACCCTCTCATAGGTTGTAAATCTCTTTTTACACTTTAAGCACACTCTTCTTCTTCTGTTAACAGTGCCATTTTCTGTGAGCCTTTTATCAATAACTTTCGTTTCTTTTGCTTTACAAAACGGACATCTCACCATACCACCACAATATGTTGTGTGTGTTTTAGTATATGTGCACAAAATATTTTGTGTGCAAATATAATGCTCTTTTAATATATAAGCAATTGTATTCTATAAACTATAGTTTGAACTTTTGTTTTTACCTTTTCATGTTAACAATTTTATTTATAAAGAATAGTGAAGTTATTATTACCATGTGTGGTATAATTGGTTACATTGGTACAAAGAATGCTGTTTCATTAGTTTTAAGCGGTTTAAAAAAATTAGAATATCGTGGTTATGATAGCGCTGGTATTGCAACAATTTCTAATAAGCTTGTTGTAAAGAAAGATGTTGGAAAAATAGATGAAGTTTTTTC
Source organism: Nanobdellota archaeon (assembly GCA_021163365.1). Taxonomy (GTDB): domain Archaea; phylum Nanobdellota; class Nanobdellia; order CSSed11-243R1; family CSSed11-243R1; genus JAGGWW01. Next base: position 3,421 of record JAGGWW010000037.1, on the reverse strand, counting down.
AAAAATAGATGTTTCTAATATAAAAAGCAATATTGCAATTGGACATACTAGATGGGCAACTCATGGAAAGGTAACTAAAGAAAATGCGCATCCGCATACTGATTGTAAAAATGAGATTGCAATAGTTCATAATGGGATAATAGAGAATTTTAAGGAATTAAAAGAAGAGCTTATTAAAAAAGGACATGTTTTTAAAAGTGAAACTGATTCTGAAGTTATAGCTCATTTAATAGAGGAGGAGATGAAAAATAAAGATTTTGTTAATGCTTTCTTTGAATGTTTAAAAAAACTTAAGGGGAGTTATGCCATTGTTGCAATTTATGAAAAAGAGAAGAAGATGGTTGCTGCAAGAAAAGAATCTCCATTAGTTGTTGGTGTTGCAAATCATGGGTTTTTTATTTCATCAGATGTTCCTTCTTTTATTGATGAGACAAAAAAAGTTATTTATCTTTATGATGGGGATGTTGTTGTTATTAACAATGGACTTAAAATATATAACAATGGTGTTGAAGTAAAAAGAGAGATAGATAGTGTTGAGTGGGATGCTGAGCAAGCAAAGAAAGGTGTTTTTAAACATTTTATGTTAAAAGAAATAACAGAACAAGCTAATGTCATAAAAAAGGCAATAGCACAAGATGATGATATAATTAAAGAAATTGTTGATTCAATGAAAAATGCAGAGGGAATTTATTTTGTTGGGTGTGGTACAGCTTATCATGCTTGTTTAGAAGGAAGTTATATTTTTTCAAAGGTTGCAAAGCTTCATGTAAATGTTTGTTATGCACATGAATTTCCAAATTATGTTCATTTTTTAACACCAAAGAGTTTAGTTATTGCCATATCTCAATCTGGAGAAACAGCAGATACTTTAACTGCGATTAGAGCTGCAAAAGAAAAAGGCGCAAAGGTTATTTCTATTGTAAATGTTGCAGGTTCAACTTTAGTTAGGGAATCGCATAAAGTTTTGCTTCAACACGCTGGGCCAGAGATTTGTGTATTATCAACAAAAAGCTACACATCACAACTTGCAATATTGGTTTTACTCGCATATGCATTTGTTGATAAGCTTGACGAAGCAAAGTCAAAGTTAAAAGAATTGATAAGATACATTTATTATTTAACTTCAAAAAACACACAAGATTATATTAAAAAGCTCGCAGAGATATTGAAAGACTCAAAAGACATTTATATCTTAGGGCGCGGGCTTCAATACCCAACTGCTCTTGAAGCTGCATTAAAGATAAAAGAAGTTTCATACATTCATGCTGAAGGATTTGCTGGTGGTGAGTTAAAGCATGGAAATATTGCTTTAATTGAAAAAGGAACACCTTGCATTGTTTTTACATCAAAGGACACTGAAAGCGATATAATAAGTAATGCGCAAGAATTAAAATCACGTGGCGCTTATGTTATTGGTATTGGTCCAAAGAACAACGATGTTTTTGATTTTTTTATAAAAGTTAGAGAAGCAGAAGAAGCAAATTCAATATGTCAAATTATTCCAATTCAAATATTAGCATATCAGCTTGCTATATTAAGAGGGCTTGACCCAGATAAACCAAGAAATCTTGCAAAAAGTGTTACGGTGAAATAAAATGGAAACTAAGCCAAGTTATTTTTTTAAAAAAATAAAAGATTTTTGTTTTCCAGAAATTTTTGACGTTGAAAACGTTTGGGAGATTTTAAAGAAAAAAAATGAGGTTCTTTCAAAACTTAAACCAGAGATTAAAGGCTCTTTAGGAAAAAATGTGCATTTTGAAGGTAATGTTGTAATTGAAGAAGGAACAAGAGTTTTACATAATTGTATAATAGAAGGACCTGTTTTTATTGGAAAAAATTGTGTTATTGGCCCAAATGCTCATATAAGAGGTAGTACCATGGTTGGAGACAATTGCAAAATAGGAAAAGCAGAAATCAAAGGAAGTGTGATTATGAACAATGTTCGCGCTGACCATTTTGGATATGTTGGAGATTCTGTTCTTGGAGACTCTTCTCATTTAGGTGCTGGTGTTGTTACAGCAAATTTTAGGTTTGATGGTAAGAATGTAAAGGTAAATGGAAAGGACATTGGGTTAAGGAAGTTTGGAGCTGTTGTTGGTGATAATACACAAGTTGGTGTTAATGCAACTTTGTTTCCTGGCACATTAATTGGTTCAAATTCTTGGATTTATCCGGGTGCAATTGTTAGAGGATTTATACCCGAGAATGTGATTGTAAAGCACAATGAAATTATCAAAAAGATAGGCCCCGGTGGGATTTGAACCCACAACCTACAGGTCCGAAGCCTGCCGCTCTATCCGTTGAGCTACGGGGCCCTTAATTTAAAAATTAAAGCAACCAAGAACGCTATTATGATAATGCCAACTGTTTCTAAGTTTTCATCTTTTATCTCTTTTATAATTGATGGTTTAGCAAGAATAACTTCTTTGTTCTTTTGACCATAGATTACAAAATAAGAGAAGGAATCTGTTGAAAAAGAAAATGACAATTTTTCACTTGTTTCAGAAACTTTGTTTATGCTTATAATGGATGTACTATTCCCTTCAATCTTTAATACTGAAATAGAAGATTCATTGACATCATTTTTATTAATCCACACCCTGTAGATATCAAATATCATGTTTGCATTTTTTATTTGTTCTGATGATATGCCTTTTAAGTCTATCATGAAACACTTGTATGGTATCCCACTAATGTTAAATTCTTTACAATCTTGTTTTTTAATTATTATTTGTCCACCCGCTATTGTTTTAGATGCGTGTAGAGATATGTTTTTAATTGGTATGTCTTCATTATCTATGGATATTGTAATAACTTCATCTTTTCTTACTGGAGAAATATCGTTTGTTTCATCGCACACTATTGTTCTTATGTTTGGCAAGGAAGATGATGGTTTATATTTAGATTTTATTGATATGCTTCCTTGCTTAACCTGTGTTTCATATCCTTGCTTAGTTGCATTAACTGAGAAAACAACAACGCCAATGTTTTTTTCTTTAAATTCATATATATAATAATCATTAGAATAGCTTAAGCTGTGCTTTTCACCATTTATACTTATTACAACATCAGCATCTTTTATGTCTGTGTTATTTTCATCTAAGTATCTTATTTTAATTGCTACATCTTGATTAGCTTTTACTGAGGTTGGGTATTCTAATATAAGCTTTGTTTTTATTTCTGGAACAACCTTTAGTGTTGCATTTAATTGTGCAGCATTAGCTACTGAAATTAACAAGAATGCAATAACCAATGTTAAAATTTCTTTTCTCATTTTAAAAAAAATAAAAAGATTAGCAATTCATCGTTATAGTTATTGTTTGCGTATATGTTGCTGCAGCTTGTCCTGATGGTACACCAACACCAAAGTATAATGTCAATGAACTACCTGGATTTAAATTACCTCCAGGAATTGTTGCAT
>JAGGWW010000035.1 GCA_021163365.1 Nanobdellota archaeon | reverse complement strand
TATGATGCAATGGTTGGTGTTGCTTATGGAGATTTTGGCGAAGTTTCAAGAGAGTTTAAAAAGACAATAAAAGAGATAACTGCTGGTGTTGACCAAGTAACTGCATTAGAAAACATGGCATTGAGGAATCCTTCTCCATATTTTAGAAGGGTTATCTGGCAGATTACAAGCAATTTAAGAGCTGGAGCAGATATTGCAAGTACTTTGGAATCAATCACAAGTTCTTTAGTTAAAGAGCATAAGATTCTAATAAGGAAATACGGTTCTGAATTAAATCCAATTATTTTGATGTACATGATGTTTACTGTTATTATTCCAAGTTTGGGTGTAACTGTTGTTGTTGTAATGAGTTCTTTTTCAGGCTTATCTGTTCCAAAGTATTTGTTTTATTTAATACCAATATCTGTAGTCATTCTTCAATTGTTTTTTATATCAGTTATAAAAAATAAAAGGCCATTGTTGGTGATGTGATGAAAGCAAGAGAAGCTTTTGGAAAGTTTATTTCGCGCGGCAAAGTTGGCGGATTGAAGAAAAAATTAGCTTATGCAGATGTAAAGATAAAACCTTATGTTTTTGTTACTGATTTGTTTATATTTCTTTTATCAGTTGCCCTTGCTTCTGGTATTGGTGTTTATCTTTATTTTGGAAATGTATTTTATGTTATCATAATTCCCATAATAAGTGTTGCTGTTTTATTATCAACTATCTACATTGTTATATCTCTTTTTGAAGCCCGAAGAGCAAAAGCAATAGAAGATGTTTTACCAGATGCACTTCTTGTAATGGCTTCTAATCTAAGAAGCGGTGTTCCAACAGATGAAGCATTTACCTTAAGTGCTCGCCCAGAATTTGGACTTTTAGCAGAAAAAATAAGAAAAGCAGGAAAATTCATTGCATCTGGCGGCACTGTTCAAGAAGCATTTAAAATGCTTCCAAAAGATATAAATTCTAAGCTTTTTAAGCAAACAATTGATTTAATTGTTGAGGGGCTTGAGTCTGGCGGTGAATTAGCAACACTTTTAGAAGCTACAGCATATGATATAAAAGATACACAAACAATAAGAAAGGAGATACGCTCTATTATTTACGTTTATGCTTTATTTATTTTTATTGCAGCATGCTTAATTGCACCAGTTTTATATGCTGTATCAATCCAACTTGCTAGCGTTCTTTCTAAATTAAGTAAAACAATAGCAATACAATTTTTAACAGAAAAATCACCAACAGTTAAACTTGCACCAACACAGATAACTGAAGAATTTTTAACAAGATTTGCTTATGTCAATCTTGGGATTGTAACTGTTTTTAGCTCATTTATAATTGCTTTAATTGACAAAGGTAATGAAAAGTATGGAATTGTTTATATCCCATTTTTACTTGGGCTTGCAATGATATTGTTTCACATAGCCAGGATTGCTTTATCAATTTTCTTTGGAGGCATAAGGGTTGTATAGAAGATTTTAAATATGTATACAAACTCAATGAATTTGGTGATAAATAATGAAGAAGGGACAGGCTGCACTTGAATATCTGCTTACGTATGGCTGGGCAATATTGATAGTGATTATAGTTGGAGCATCGCTTTATGCATTGGGAGTTTTTACACCAGGGCAGTGGACAGGAAAAAGACAAACAGGTTTTGCACAATTTAGAATTGTTGACTTTTCATTACAAGATGATGGAACATTAACAATTGTTTTCCAAAATCAAATAGGAAAAACAGTTGAGCTTAAAGAAATAAATGCAACTTACAAGAACAATGTTTGCAGTTTTAACTATGCTGATCAGAACATAGCACCAAATACAATTTATACAGCATCTCACAATTGCTCTTCAGTATGGGGCAATCTTGACTTTAGAACATCTTATTCAATAGTTGTGGACTTTTACTACACAGACCCAGACTCTGGATTAAGCCACATTGATTCAGGAACATTGTTTGGTTCTGTAGAACCAGCATAATTTTATTCTTTTTTTATTAATTTTATTGTGCCAACTGTTGAGAAATCTATTTCTATTAAACCATGGTCTTGCAATATTCTTGCCCATTTTTCAACTGTTGCTGTGTTAATTTTTAGCAACTTTGCTGCTTCTGTTGCAGTTATTTGCTTTCTTTCTAGAATGAGTTCATAAAGCTTATCAATCCCAGTTTCCATTACTTCCTCTTCCATTATTTTTTCTTCTTCTATTTTTCTATTTATATACGCAAGTATGTCGTCTTCTAATATTGCGCCAACAAGTTTATTGTTTTCAACAACTGGAAGAATTTTTACTTTTAGCATTTGCATTTTTTTAATTGCATTCTCAACTGGTTCATGGGGTTCTAAAAATTCATGAAGTTTTATCATTGCAAATGAAACAGGTTGCTTTGACAGTTTTTCAAGTTTTTCTTTATTCTCTTCTATGGCTCCTTTTTCAAGGTTTATCCAATTTGAAAAAAGCTCTAAGATATTAGAATCACATATAACCCCGATGGGTTGTTTGTTCTCAACCACAACCACCCCATCTACTTTATACTTATCTATTAATTCAAAGGCATCAGCTATTGTATCTTTTATGTTTACTGTTATTGGGTTTCTTACCATTAAATCTTTTACTAAGACTGTTTTAATGAAATGTGGTTTTTTTATTTCTTTTACTTCTTTTTTTTCTTCCACTTTTCGTTTTTTTAGCTTTTCAAAGAATTTTTCAAAAAATCCCTTCTCCGATTTCTTTATGGTTTTCTTTTTTGTTGTTTTTTTCTTTGCGGGCTTCTTCTTTTTAGTTGTTTTTTTAGCTTTTCTTTTACAAGCCTTTTTCTTTGCTTTTGGCATATTATTTCATAGAAGGAATTTATTAAAATACTTTTAGAAAACTTAATAATATCACTAAGACTTATTTTTATTATGAGGTGGATGTTCGTATTTCCCATTTTATTGTTTGTGTTTTCTATTGCTATTGCTAGCCAAGCAAATGATGTTGTTATATATCAATCAGTACCAAACCCATCGATTGGTATGAAGAGAACAGAAACTGTTTACTTTGTGTTTTACAATACTGGGAATCAAACAGTGTATATTTCTAATCTTGTGCATGATTGGGGTGGAAAGAATACAAAGAAGATAATTTCTTCTTATATTGGAAATGATGAGGTTGGATATGATGATATTAAAGACATAACATATTATACACCAAAGAAGGGTAAGAATAAAGGAAGATATGTTAAAGTTGATTTTGATTCGCCAATTGCTATTGAGCCTGGAAATTATATTGAATGGAAATACACTTTTTTAAAAACAAGTGGAGGTATTGGTTGGAGAGATACTAATATAAGTGTGTATTTTAATGATTCTTCTTCAAAGCAAAGAAGCACCTATTTGTTAATATGGCCTATTGCAATAATACAAACAGATTTTAAAATTGATAATTATAATTACTCTACTGCAGAGGGTGCTGATGATAGTTTGGGGGCACAACAAACAGTGAATATTTCATTTAGGATATCTGATTTTTCTGTTCCAGCTCAGTTATATTCTGGTAATATAACAATTACATTTCCAGATGAGTTCTCAAATATAACACCGCTTATAACAGGAAATGTTACTCCAGTTTGTTTTAATAATACTTGTAATTGTAGTGTTTTGTTTACTATTAATACACCAGAAATATTTTGTGATGTGCAAGCAACCCTTCCAAACAGCAGTGGTTATTATGTGATTTATGCTAATGCTTCAAAAAACCAATTATTACCTTTTGATATTATGAAAAGTGTTTCTGAGCTTATTGTAAGAGTTAAAAAAATAGATAAGATTCCACCAGTGATTCATTATGTAAATGCCACTCCAACTACTTTGTACTTTGGTAACTATGTTGACATATATTCGAAAGTTACAGATAACACTGGTGTTGCTTTTGTAAAAGCGAGGATTAAAGGACCTGTTAACAGAGAAATTCTCTTAACAAAGGAGCATAATCATGTTTTTCATGGAAGGTTTTATCCAAGTTTTGAAGGAGATTACGATGTTTCTGTTTATGCAGAAGATGTTCTTGGGAATAACGCAAGTTTCATTGATGGAAAAATTCATGTTTTACCTCCAGTTTCTCCACCAAGTCCAATTTATTGCAATAACATAACGTCTCTTGGTGTTGTTGAAATACCCGGAGTTATTGATTCAGAAAAATTGCTATCATTATTTAACTTAAGTTATTATTGTGCTAAAAGTGTTCTTGGATTGTGGGATTATGATTTTTACTTAGAAATAACATATCCAAATGGTTCTTTTGTTTTTATTAATGATACAGCGCTTGTTTATGGGAAATATCCTGGAAAAACAATACATGTTTATGGGCTTCCTAGCTTGGAGTTTAAAAAGACGGGATTTAAACCATCACCACAGCAACCACAACAATATCCTTCTTCTTCACCGCAACTATTCCCAGGAGAAATACAAATATTAACACCGTCAATTCCAGGAATTAAACCAGTTTTACCACCAAAGATTACACCACAATACGAATATGTTAAATTGGCAATAACTTATGATAGGTTTGCTATTTTAAAGATTGGAGACAGTTATAAACTTGTTAAGGTTAGATTGGGTGTTTGGGCGTGAAGGGTGTTGTTTTTACAATCGATGCTATTCTAGCTCTTGCGATATTTATTGGAGCAACTTTTCTTTTTTATTCTTATTTTACTGACTTAACAACTTTTGGAATGTCTGGAGCAAATGTTTATTCTACAGCTGATAATCTTGTTGATTCATTTGATAAAGCAAGTATTTTTTCATACATGGTTTATTCTTACTATGTAAATGACACAAATAGCACAAATGCCTTTTTGTCATATATTAAAAAGAATTTGCCATACCCAATAAATGTTAAAGTATTTGTTTGGGATGGAAATAATCTTTCAATGATTATTAATAACTCAAGCTATTCTTTTGAAGAATTTTATGTTTTAAGAAAATATTTGGTTCTTACTTTAGATAGGGGTATTTCAAGTAATGGAACAAATGTTGATATTTATATTAATTCATCAACTCCAGATGTGACATTACCTTTTATTGTTTCAGTAACTAATCCAACTTCAACAAGATGGAACAATGTTCTTGTTACCCCAAGTATTTATGATTATAATAACACACAGTTGTCTTGGACTATTACACCATCAAGTTTTAGAATAGGAGAAATATCTCCTGGAGCAACAAGATACGCATATTTTGTTTTGTCTGTTCCAAATGATGCTTTGATTGATGAGTATTATATTAAGGCAACTGTTAGTGGTGGGTATGATGAGGTAGCTATAAAACCTTTTAATATTATTAGGTTTGGAATGGTTGAAATGGAGGTTGATGCTAAAAGATGAAAAAAGGGATATTATCAACAATTCTTGTAATACAACTTATTTTGTTAGTTCTATTGACTTTCTCTAAGCTGCAATCTGAAAGAGAATCCTTTTCAATAGAATACCAATATCAAAGACTTTCTTCTTATAGGATTGCAGCAGCTTTTGAGGATATTTCTTACGATGTTTATTATCT
>JAGGWW010000044.1 GCA_021163365.1 Nanobdellota archaeon | reverse complement strand
TTTCCACAAACATTGCAGTTATATTTCAGTCATTTAATAACTCTTCTTCAACTTCTTTTTTTCCAGCTTCTAATTCATTTAATTGTTCTTTATCTAATTTTAAGAGAAGAGCTTGGAATTCTCCAACATGAGTTTTTTCCTCTTTTGCTATGTCAAGAAGAATCTTCTTTATGTCTTCGTTTTGGGTGATTGCTGCAAGCTGCTCATATAAGTTAATTGCATCTAATTCAGCAATAATACCAACGCGTAAAATCTCTTGGTCAAGCTTTTCTTTATCAATCTTTTGTAAATCAATTGGAATCTTTGACATCATTTTTATCACCAAGAAATTCGAGCAAGCATGTAATTAAATACTTATTGGAATTAGTGGACAACACCCTAAACTATAAAAAGGAGTAAAAATACATAATGAGTATGGTAAAAAAAGACATTCAAAAAGATGAAGAAACATTTGAAATTGAGGATATACCAGGTGTTGGCTCAACAACTGCAAGAAAATTAAGAGAAGCTGGATTTGAAGACGCAATGGGTATTGCAACAGCAAGCCCAGCAGAACTAGCAGAAATATGTGAAATAGGAGAAGCAACTGCAAGAAAGATAATAAATGCTGCTCGTTCTCATCTTAAAATGGATTTCATTTCTGGAACAGAAATGCTTGAAAGAATGAAAAAAATAAAAAGAATAACAACAGGCTCAAAAGCTTTAAATCAATTAATTGGTGGAGGAATTGAAACACAAGCAATTACAGAAGCATACGGACAATACGGTTCTGGAAAATCACAACTTGCATTTCAATTAGCTGTTAATGTTCAGCTTCCAGAAGAAAAAGGTGGGTTAAATGGCGCTGCTGCATGGATAGATACAGAAGGCACATTTAGGCCAAGTAGGGTAATACAAATTGCAAAGGCACTTGGATTAAATCCAAACAAAGTTCTTGAAAACATAAAAGTTGCAAGAGCATATTCAGCAGACCATCAAATACTCCTTGTTGAAAAACTTCCAGAGTTGTTCAAAAAATTCCCAAATATTAAATTAATAATTGTTGACTCATTAACTTCAATCTTTAGAAGCGAATACGTTGGAAGAGGAACACTTGCTGAAAGACAACAAAAGCTTAACAAACACATACATGCATTGCAAAGACTTGCTGACAGATACAATGTAGCAGTTTATGTAACAAATCAAGTTATGGCAAGACCAGACATTTTCTTTGGCGACCCAACAGCAGCAGTTGGAGGGAATGTTATAGGGCACGCGTCAACATACAGGATATATCTAAGACATTCAAAAGGAGATAAAAGAGTTGCAAGACTTGTTGACTCACCATGCTTGCCAGAAGGAGAATGTGTATTTAGAATAACAGAAGAAGGAATTAAGGATGTGGATTAATTCTTTTTCTATTTAAAAATGTGCCAATCAATGCAGCTAAAGCCATAACAGCGAGCGCAGTTAACGAGACAGCCTTATCCTCTCTTAAAATCATTAAACCAGTAATTACAGAAACAGGTTCAACATGCACATTAAACCTTTTATAAGCTACATTACCTTTATCGTCAACTAACTTTAACCTTAGTGAATAATCACCTTCTTTTTTAAACTTAACAAAATATGTTGCTGTTGTTGATTCTCCTGGATTTAAACTTGTGCTACCTATTTTATAGCTGACAAGCTCATAATCAGCATCAGTATATAACTCAACAGCAAGTTTGCTTACTGAATAATTGTTTAAATTAATAATATCCATAGAAAGAGCAGTAAGCTCATTAACTCTTGTTGAAATATTAACAGTTAAGTTTGATTCTTGTGGTTCATAAACACATGTGTTTGTTGATTCATCATAAAAACCTTTTTTGCACACAATTTTTGTTTGAGCTTCAAAAACACATAAACCTAAAGAAGAATTAAATTCACCAATCTTGCAGATTGCCTTAGAATCTGGATAAAATACACATGCGTTTTCTTCTTCATCATAAGTACCTTTTTCACAAACATGCTTAACATCTTCTATTTCTTTAGTTACTTTAATAATACAAGCTTCTTTTTCAGAATCATAATAGCCTTCTTCACAAACATAACTTGTATTCGGGTAAACCTCACAATAACCAGTTGTTTCATTATATTCTCCTTCATCGCATACATATGTTTCTTGTGGATAAACTTCGCAATAACCGCTTGATTTGTTGTATTCTCCTACTTCGCATACATGTGTTGTATTTGGATAAACTTCGCAGTAACCTGTCTCATTGTTATAAACTCCCTCGCTGCAAATAAATTCTGTTTCTGGATAATACTCGCATTTATCTGTTTGTGGGTTATATTCTCCTTTGTCACATATTACTTCTGTCTCTGGAGTATATATGCAAACATCTAAAGCTTCATTGTAAACACCAAGAGCACAATTAACAGTCACATTTGGTTCGTATTCGCACACACCTGTATCTGCGTTGTAAACTCCCTTTTCACAAACAGGCTTTTCTGGTGGATGCCATATACAAGAGTAATTGTCAAAAGAAACAACAATCATATACTTCCTTGAAAGAGCGTTGTTATTAGAAATACTAAAGTTAAGTGTGTTGTTATTTATAGAAACAATCTTAAGATTTGTGCTCTTCTTGTTTCTATCAACATTGTTGATTGGAAGATTTACTAAAAGGGCTTCTTCTTTATCAATAAGTTTCCTTCCTTTGTATAAGCTTACACTAACCCTTGCTGCATTTAAATCATATTTCAAATAAAATGAAACAGAAAGATATCTCCCACCTTGTTTATCATAATCATAAACTACAAAATCTCCAAACTTATCACCAATGTTTAAATTCTTTAACTTCACATTTGATTTTAAAAGTTTTATATTGTCCTTTAACACATCGCCATTTTCACACACAATCTCTACTTCAGGTTTATATTCACACTTATCTGTTTGTGGGTTATATTCTCCTTTGTCGCAAACAACAACAACATCTGGATGGATTTCGCACCTTTTTGTTTGAGGATTATATATTGAGCCAGGCGGACAAACAATAGAGGGCATGTTTGAAAAACAAGTTTGCTTTGATGAATCAAAAGAAAAACCTTTTGGACAAACATTTGGCGAACCAAGCTTTACAGCTGATTTTCCAGCATGTTTAACAACAGTTACCTTGGCTGTTGTAATATTTTCAACATTTGAACCATTGATGCCAACAAGACTTATGTTATATATATCTTGAGTTGAACCAGTTATCAAATTAACTATGCCTTGAGCTTGGCAATTATCTATTTTCATAAAAACTGCCTTAGAATCGCTAACAATGGGTTTTAATACAAACTTGTTTGCCTTTATCTGTGCTTTTTCTTCAGAAAAATTAGAACTAAATGCATTCGGGAAAAGCAATGCAAGATAAGGCTTGTTATACCCAAAAGCTCTTACACTGTAATAAACTGTTAAGTTATCATTTGAAGAAACAACATCATTTGCCAAAAGATTAAGTTCAAAATATGGCTTTATTTTAAATCTTATTTGTTTTTCAACATCACCCAATCTAAAGATAAAAACGGGATTTGGGCAACCAGAATCATGCTTTTTCATTTTAATAGTTATATTTTGCGTAGATAAACCATTTGAAACATTCTTTAACCCTTTTATTTCAAACCAATTTTTATCATAAAATACTTGAAGATTAGCATCCTCATTAAACACTTTTGATTTGAGAATTAAATTTACAGAATCCCCAATACCTATAGACGTATTTGCACTTAAAATATCTAAATCTAAAGCCCTAATATAAACAGTAACTTCTTTTTCTTTGCACCCAAGCTCTGAACAAACATTTAAATGAATCTTTGAATCTCCTTTAGACACATTATTACTTACCTTAAAAGGAAAAACAACAAGCTTTGAAAACGAGCCACTTCCAACATAGATATTACTAGCATTTGATTCAAATAAATCATTATATGAAACTGATACAGAAACATTGTTAACATTCATAACATCAAATAAAATTGATAAATCAAAAGCTTCACCTTCATTTACATATAAAACATCATCTGTTGAAAAATTAACATATTTTGGTTTTACATATACTGATACATTAGCAATTTCTGTTTTGTTTGAGCTAGAAATACTAAAAGTCAAAAGAGAGTTTCCGCTTTTCAAAGCTTTAAATTTATAGTTCAACATTCCTGAAATGGAACCATTTCCAAAATAAATGCTATCAATTGGTGTGATTAAAGAAACCAAAGAATCATGAGAAACATTTAAGTAAACATCTTCTCCAAAAGCTGAGAAAGACACATTTAGTTCAAAAGTTTCATTTGGAAAAACCTCAAAATAATTATTAGACACATTAATGCGTGCATTAGCTAAAGAGACTGCAAAAAGAAAAATTAAAAACAATACCGCTCTCCTCATTTCTTTTTTTCTCCCTTCAGCGAGCGATATTTTATCCCCCTTTAGATAAAAATCTTTCTCAAATATAAGCTTTTTTAAAGATTAAAGTTTTAATAAAAGGTATGAAAGCAATAGCATTTTTTGCAATTGGATTACTTATCTTTTCTTTAGGATGTGTGCAACAAGAACATGTGCAAAAAGCAAGATTTGCTGATATGTACAATAATTTAAAAAACGAACAAGAAAAACGTAATCTCGGAACACCTGAGGGAATTCAAGAGTTTTTAACATATCTTTACAAAGAAAAAAATAAACTTGGTGACACAAAAGATGAAATCGCTATGAAAAAAATCATTGATATTAAGATAGCAGTATTAAATGCGCAATTTGATATAATTAAATCAAACAGCATATTCCTTAGCGCTGATTGTAATCAAACAAAGATAAATAACAGCATACAACTTTTAACATATGCTAAGAACAATATTACACAAGCAATAAACGCAATTGAAGAATTCAAAAGAAACTTTAGTGAGTTTTATGAAATAACACAGATGAATAACACAACATTGAACACACTTTACACAATAGAAAATCAAACAGTTGAATTAATAAATGAAATAAACAACTATGCTAATGAAACGTGTGGGGTGTGAAAATGAAAATCTACTTGTTAATTGGAATATTGTTATTATTTAGTGTATTTGCATTAGGTTGTGTTGGAAAGCAAGAAAAACCAGAAAACAACACACAAATTAAGAAAGAAGAAGAAAAAGTAGTTGAGCAAAAAGAAAAACCAATCTATCTTTGCCCATTAAATACAAGCAAACTTAAGTATACGTGCGAGACAGACGAAGATTGCTATATGGTAAGTTGTCAAAGCGGTGCAGGTATTGTAGATACTTGTGTTGCAAAAGGTACAGAATACGAAGGTGTAGAAACAGATTTATGCGTATGCAAGGAAACTGGAAGCTACACTGTTTTTGAAAACGGTACAGAAACAACTAAAGTAATCAAAGAATGTAGACATGTTTAGGGGGTGAGACAATGATTGATTTATTTGAAGAAATCAAAAGAATGCAAAAAGAAATGGACAAATTGTTTGAACAATTTTCTAAGCAAATGAGCATGCCTGAGTTTAAAGATGCAGCAACAGACATTAAAGAAACAGAAAATGAAATAATTGTAAAAATAGATATGCCAGGTGTAAAAAAGGAAGACATAGACTTAGTTGTGACAGAAGACAGCATATCAGTTAAAGCAGAAAGAAAAGAAGCATTAGAAGAGAAAAAAGAAGGGTTTTATAGAAAAGAAAGATATTACAAAGGATTTAACGTATTTAGAACACTTCCAGCAAAGGTAAAACCAGAAACTGCAGATGCAAAATACGAAGATGGTGTTTTAACAATTAAAATACAAAAAGCAGAAAAAGAAAAGTCAAAAAAAGTAGAGGTTAAGTAATTACTCTATTTTATAAACAACATCTTTTTCTCTTACTTTATCTTTTACTTTTATTCCAACTTCATCTCCGGCTTTTGCTTCTTGAATATTTGTTCTATCTATTTGCATTGATTCAACAGCTTGTTCAAAATCTGTGTGCGCACCCTTAATTCTTATCATGTCTCCAACTCTTAGGTTGTCTGATAATTTAATTGCTGCCACACCTATCTTTGAAAAAAAGTGTGTAACTCTTCCTATCTCCTTTTCCAAACAATCACCCCCAAAATAAATAGGAAATTTATAAATAAAAACTTACCTAAACCTCGTGTATCTCTCTATAAGGGCAACAATAGTAGCAAGAAGAGTTAAACCAATTGTCCAGCTAAGTAAAACCTCTTCAAGCTTTTCCCAGCCAAATTCATCGTACATGATAATAGCTGCAACAACACCAATCAGTATAGGTATTGATAAAATACTTTTAAAATGTTTTATGAAAAATTCGAAAAATTCCTCGCGTTTTAGCCTTTCATAAGAATTGTCTTTTGGTTTCTCCTTTCTTTTTTGCGATACTTTCTTTAACATCACTGCAAGCTTATCCATGATTCTAATGAATAGTAAGTTATTTTAAAAAGTTATTGTTTATTTATCGTATGACAAAGGTTTTGAACTGGAGCAGAGAAAAAATAGAGATAATCAAATCATCAAGTGCAAGTTTGTTCAGGAAACTTTCAAATCTGCCACCTCTTGCAAAATGGCTTGGGGCTGTTTTAGTTGGTGGTTTCTTGTACAAAGGAGTTGAAATCTTTATAACAAGCTATCTAAAGGAAATAAAAACAATAGAACAAGTAAATAAAGCAATAAAAATACAATTTGCTATTGATATTTTTATAATAGTCCTTTTAATTGTAATAATATCTTCATTAGTAAAAAGTGAGAAGCTATGAACTGTGCAATTTGTGGGAAAAGGAAAGCTGTTTACATTGCAAGAGTTGAAGGAACAGAGCTTGAGGTTTGCGAAGAATGTGCAAAGTATGGAAAAATCCTTAAACCCAT
>JAGGWW010000002.1 GCA_021163365.1 Nanobdellota archaeon | reverse complement strand
TAGATGATAAAACAATTAGAGACAGCCAAAAGGAAGGAATCTCGTTAAAAGAATTTACAGAAAGATATACAAAAGCATTTTTTGAAGATTCTAAAAAATTAAACCTTTTGCCAGCAGACATTTATGCAAAAGCAACAGAACACATAGAAGACATGAGGAAATTAATTCAAACATTAATAGACAAAGGATATGCTTACAAAGGTGATGATAACTCGATATATTATGATGTTTCTAAGTTTAAAGAGTATGGGAAACTCTCTGGAATAAAAATTTCAGAATTAAAAGCAGGAGCAAGGGTTAAGCAAGATGAGTATGAAAAAGAGGAAGCAAATGACTTTGCACTTTGGAAAGCATGGACACCAGAAGATGGGGATGTTTTTTGGGATGTTAATTTTACAATAAATGGAAAGGAAGAAACAATTCGTGGAAGGCCAGGGTGGCACATTGAGTGTTCTGCAATGAGCATGAAATATCTTGGAGAAACAATAGACATCCATGCTGGAGGAGTTGATTTAATATTCCCCCATCATGAAAATGAAATTGCGCAAAGTGAGGCTGCAACTGGAAAACAATTTGTTAGATATTGGTTCCATAACGAATGGGTTCTTGTTGAAGGAAAGAAAATGGCTAAAAGATACAAAAACTTCTATACACTTCGCGATGTTTTGTCAAAAGGGTATAGTGCTAAAGCAGTGAGATACCTTTTAATGAGTGCGCATTATCGTTCACAATTAAACTTTACATTTAATGGATTAAAAGATGCAGAGACAACAGTTAATAGATTATTAGAATTTATGGAAAAACTTGATGAAATAAAAGGAGGAAAACATAATCAAAATATTCCTCAACTAATTGAAGATGTGAAGAAAAAATTTGAATCTGCAATGGACGATGACTTAAACATGCCTCTTGCTCTTTCAGCAATTCATGAATTTGTTTCTGAAATAAACAAAGCAATTGCGGATGGGAATTTAGATGAAAAGAATGCAAAAGAAGTAAAGAAAATCATGCTTGATTTTGATAAAGTGCTTGGTATATTGGAGTATGAGAAGGCGGAGGTTCCAGAAGAAATAAAAAAACTCATAGAGGAAAGAGAGAAGTTAAGAAAACAAAAGCAATTTGAAAAAGCTGATGAAATTCGCGAAAAAATAAGGCAACTTGGTTGGGAAGTTCAAGATACACCAGATGGACCAAAGGTTAGGAAAAAGATTTAAAACAAAATCTATATGTTAAGCTTAAGCGGGGCTGGCAGAGCGGCTATGCGGCGGACTGCAGAACGGATCTTGCTGATTAAAAGATGATGTGAAGAGATCCGTTTAGAGGGGTTCGACTCCCCTGCCCCGCTTTATGGAAATCAAAAAAATAAAAGAAGATGTAGCAAAGAGATTTTTAGATAGAGAATGGAAAAAAGAGACATGCCTCTTTGGCGCATTTGAAAACAAAAAGCTTGTTGGATGCATAACTGCTGAAATAAAAGGCGGTGTTTGCTATGTTAAAGATTTCTTAGTTGCTGAAGGACACAGAGGAAAAGGTATTGGAAAAGCTTTATGGTTAAAAGTTGAAAAACTTGCAAAAAGGAAAAAATGTTTCAGAATTGCAATAAAAACGCATGAGAAAAACAAATTAGCAATAAAGTTCTATAGAAAACAAGGGTTAAAAGTTGACGCTACATTAAAAGATTATCAGTTCCACTTAAAGTGGTATTATATGTCTAAGGTGATATAATGGAGGGAAAAATAATCTACGACTGGGAAGAATTTAAAAAAGAATTAAAAAATCTTGAAAATCCAAAGATGTATATAAATACAGAAACAACAGAAAAAGGTAATGTTTTAAGAATATATGCTGAAACAGAAGATGTTGTGTTGATATTCGAAGCAAATGATTTAGATATAAGAAAGTGGGAAAAACAACTAAGTCTTCTTGGATTTGAATACAAATATGGTGAAAGCCCTGTTAAAATTGTTAAAAGGGAAGAGTTATGAGTGAGATAGTTATTTTTCAGCCATGTAGAACAGGCGCTGCATTTCAAGGCACACCAAAAAAGAATCTAAAGCTAAACATGAATAAAGTCAAAGAAGTTTTAAGCAAAAAAGGGTTTAAGATAAAACTTGCTTTAAAAGATGTTGTTATTGCAGAGAAAAAATATGTTTTTAACATATTCAAAGATGGGAGGATAATGATTAAAGAAATTAAAAATGAAGAAGAAGCAAAGAAGCAAATTAAGAATTTGTTTAAATTAATAAAAGAAACAAAAGATTAACTACAAATCCCACTGTTTGTTCCAGTTCCTTCAAAGCCAAATCCTGGCGATGGTGTTTCTGATGAAAGCTGTGTGCTACATTCTTCTGGTGGATTTGTAAATGCTGAACAAATAACATTTAACAAGCTTGCTGGGTCTCTTGATGCTGAAACAACTACATCGTTTATTACTAACGTTGGCGAACCTTGCACACCATACTTTTGGTTATCTTCGTCATTAATTAAAAACCTTGGGAAGTAACCACTTAGCCAAGTTGATTTATCATTGTACATCTCTGTTACATTATATTGCTCATCAATTTCATTAATGCAGTTTGTTAATGTTGTGTTGTCAAAACCAAGCTTTGCAATACATCCTTGAGAATCTCCTGCTTCTAAGAAGCATTTTAAGTAATCAATGTATTTTTCTTTGTACTCTCTTTGAATGCACACTTGTAATAAATTCTCATCAAGCTCTTTTTTACCGTGCATTGCGTAATTCACAAATTCTACTTTAAAATCTATCTTATTGCCAAGCAATTCAACTACTGGAATAATGCCTTTCTCCATTTGAGTTCCATATGGGCAGTAACTCATAACAAAAAGCTTTACCTCTGGTGTGTCTCTTTTCGGTATTTCTTGTTGCTGTTGCTGTTGTTGTTTTTCATTTGTTGTTGAAACATTCATGGGAATGGCTGCCCTACTATCAAACAAAAGACTTCCATCACTGCTAACATAAAATGTAAAATCACTATCAACCTGTTGCCCTTGTGTTTCACCATTTATGTTTATAACAACTTTATACATCCCATTTTCTTTTCCTGATGAAACCAATTTTGCTGTTAAACCTTCTGGAAGCAAATTATTATTTATGAAATTAGTGGTTTTCTCACCAATTGCTGATGAGCTGTAAACAAAGCATCCTGTTTTCATTGCAAAACTTGCAATTAAAGCTACTGCAAGAACCACAGTTGCTATTTGAAAAACAAGTAATTTCTTTATCTTTATCTTTTTCATTTTAACACCCCTTAAAAATATGGAACTTGCTAACTGCTTAAAAATCTTTCTACCGCAATATATTTTAACAAAAAGCATCTTTTCAAACACATGAATGTTAAAAGAATAAGAAAAGACTTCCCTTTTCTTAAAAGAAAGATAATTTACTTTGACAATGCTGCAACAACGCAAAAACCAAGAGTAGTTATAAATGCAATTAAAGATTTTTATGAAAATCATTACGCAAACATACATCGTGGTTTGCATAGGCTTTCACAAGAAGCATCAAGATTGTATGAAGAAGCACATGAGAAGGTTGCTAAATTTATAAATGCTAAATTTGAAGAGATAATTTTCACAAAAAACACAACAGAGTCGATAAATCTTGTTGCATATTCTCTTGATTTAAAAAAGGGAGACGAGGTAATAGTTTCTCAAATGGAACATCACAGCAACATAGTGCCATGGATGATGAGGGGTGTTAAAATAAAATACATTCCAGTGAAAGATGGTGTTTTAGAAATAGAAAAAATTGAGGACATGATAACAAGAAAAACAAAAGTAATAAGCTGCACACATGTAAGTAATTTTCTTGGAACAATCAACAATGTAAAAGAAATTGGAAAAATCGCAAAAGAACACAACATCTTATTTTTAATTGATGGTGCGCAGTCCGCGCCTCATATGAAAATAAATGTTAAAAAATTAAATTGTGATTTTTTTGCATTTTCATCTCATAAAATGTGTGGCCCAACTGGGGTTGGTGTTCTTTATGGAAGAAAAGAAATCTTAGAAAAAATTAAACCATTTCTTGGTGGGGGAGATATGATTTCAGATGTTAGTTTTAAAGGGTTTAAAGTAAACAAACTACCATGGAAATTTGAAGCAGGTACGCCAAACATTGTTGGAGCTCATGCTTTTGGCATTGCGATTGACTATCTTAAAAAAATTGGGATGAACAATATATTTGAACATGAGAAAAAACTTACCAACTACGCATTAAAGAAGATGGAAAAAATAAAAAACATTGAGATATATGGTCCAAGAAAAAGGGCTGGGATAATATCTTTTAATTTGAAAGGTTTAAATCCCCATGATATTGCAATGTTGCTTGATGCAAGAGCAAAGATAGCAATAAGAAGTGGCTACCATTGTGTACAGCCATTGCACAACAAAATGGGTTTAAAAGGAAGCGCAAGAGTTTCTTTTTACATCTACAACACAAAAAAAGAAATTGATATTTTTATTAAAAGCCTTAATGAAATAGCAAATGCGTTGTAAAATGGAAAAAGCCATAATTGTTAGATACGGTGAAATTGGAATAAAATCTTATTGGGTTAGAAGAGAGTTTGAGAAAAGATTGACAGATAACATATGCAGAGCATTGCTTGAAAATAAAGTTGAAATTCAAAAAATAAAGCAAAGGGGTGCAAGAGTTTATATCTGGTGTAAACAGTTTAAAAAAGCGTTGAAAGTTCTAAGAAATGTGTTTGGCATTGTTTCTTATTCTCCTGCTTATGTAATTAAAACTGATTTAAATGAAATAAAAAAGCTGGCATTAAGAATTTACAAAAAAAGCAAAAAGAAAAAGTTTAGGATAACAACAAGGAGAAGATTTAAAGGATTTCCATTAACATCAATGCAAATAAGTGCAGATGTTGGAGCATATATAGTTGAGAAAGCAAAGGGAAAAGTTGATTTAGAAAATTACGATATTAACATAAACATTGAGCTAAATAAAAAACAAACATTTGTGTTTTCAGAAATTTATAAAGCATGGGGTGGACTTCCAATAGGAACGCAGGGTAAGGTTTTTTGCTATGTTTCTAACAAAAAGGACTTTGTTTGTGCATTTTTAATGGCAAGAAGAGGGTGCGAAGTAATACTTGGTGGTTCAGCAAAGGTAAAAAAATTTGCAAGAAGGTTTGAAAAGAAATTTTACTTTTATGAAGAGCCCCTTTACTTTATTGAGATTGATAAAAATATTAAAAAAATTGAAAATGAAGCAAAAAAGTTTGGGGCGAAAGCAATTGTGTTTTCAAAAGTAAATTTAAAAGAGCGTTCTGATTTACCAATATTTTATCCATTATTGGGATTTAGTGAGAAGCAAATTAAAAAAATCTTAAAAGAAATGTCCTTGGATTAGCTTTTTATATATGTAATTTCTATGAGATTATATGGCAAAGCCATCGTACTTGGTGCCTGCAGTTGTATTTACACTTATAATTGCTTTTGTAGTTTATATAATCATGATTCCACCGCATGAGAGAGCAGTGATATTGCAAGAAGAAGAGGCAAAAACCCAAAATACTGTTGTAATAACAGATAAGATGTTTGTGCCACAAGAACTTAAAATAAAACAAGGTGAAACTGTAGTGTGGATAAATAAAGATAACATAAAGCATAAGATAAATGGCGTTGGATTTAAAAGCCCAACATTGAATCCAGGAGATAGGTATTACCACACATTTGATGAAAAAGGTGTTTATGTTTATTCTTCAGAATTATATCCAGCTGCTGTTGGAACAATAGTGGTTGAATAAAATGACAATAAAGTTTGAAATTGATAATGAGCTATATGAAAGAATAAAACATATTGTTGAAAAACTTCAGATGGAACACATTGATTTATCTCGTGTTATATGTGTTAGAAGTAAGGGTTCTCAAGCAAGAAGAACAATAGCAAGATGTTATGCTTTGTCAAAAGTTTGGCAAAAAGCACTTGGGATAAAGTCTCATTATGTAATAGAGGTAATATCAGAAAAATTTGATAAACTAAGCAAAGCTGAGCAAGACAAGGTTTTAATTCATGAACTTCTGCATATCCCAAAATCAATGGGTGGTGGATTTAAACATCATAACTATGTTACAAATTCAAGGGTTGAAAAACTTTATAAGATATATAAAGATTGTAAATTTTCATGATTCTTCTTTCGCTAAAACACATAATTGTGAAAAAAGAAAGGGGCAAAATATTAGATAGATTAAGCTTAAATGTAAACAAAGGAGAAATTCATGCAATAATTGGAACAAATGGAGTTGGAAAAACAACTCTTGCAAATGTTATAATGGGATTAGAAAAGGTTTCTAACGGAAGAATAAAATTTCAAAATAAGGATATAACAAATTTAAGTGTTAGTAAGCGTGCAAAGATTGGGATTAAGATTCTTCAACAAAATCCACCTTCATTTGAAGGAATAAAAATCAGGGAATATCTTAAGGTAGGAAATGAGCTTTCTATAAAAGACATTAAGAGAATCTTAAAAAAGGTTGGCTTGCCTGAGGAATACTCTGAAAGGTTTTTAGATGACACTTTAAGCGGTGGGGAAAGAAAAAGAGTGGAGATTGCATCCATATTAACAAGCAATCCAAAATTGGCAATCTTAGATGAGCCAGACAGCGGGATAGATATGTTATCTATAAGCGACTTAAAGAAAATAATCAAAGAACTAAACAAAGAAGGAACTACAATTTTACTAATAACTCATAGGGGAGAAATAGCAAAAATCGCGGATGTTGCATCGCTTATGTGCAATGGAAAGATTAAGAAAACTGGGAATCCAAAAGAAATCAGCTCTTTGTTTAAGAAGGAATGTAAAAATGAATTACGAAGACGAGTTTAAACAATTTGTAAATGCGTATGAAAAAAGTGGGTATGTATCTAATAACTTATTTAGTCCAAAATATGCAAAGTTAATTGTAAATGAAAGTAAAGTTTTAAGCAAGGGAGAAGTAGAAGGTGTTTCTATAAAAACAAGATTCAAAAATGGAACTCTTTATGCAAAGATTACAATCAAAAAAGGTGTCAAGGTTAAGTATCCAATTCACATGTGCTTTGGCGTGCTAAAAGAAAAGTGGAATCAAAAAATCCATACAACCTTAATACTTGAAGAAGGTGCAGAAGCAAAAATGATATCCCATTGCTTTTTTCCAAATTCAAAAAATGTTTTTCACATAATGAAAGGAAATTTCATTCTTAAGAATAATTCAAAGCTGATATATGAGGAAGAGCATTTCCACGGGAAAAATGGAGCAATAGTGAAACCACATGTAAAAATAAAAGTTGGGAAAAATAGTTTCTATGTCTCCACATTTAAAGCAAAAAGAGGTGTAATAGGCAAACTTGACATAAACTACAAACTTGATGTTGGAGAAAAAGGGGTTGCAGAGTTATACACAAAAGTGTTTGGTAGAAAAAAGGATAAGATAAAAATTTATGAGGAAGTGAATTTAAAAGGAAACAACTCAAGAGGCATTCTTCAAAGCAGAGTTGCTGCTACAGAAAATTCACAATGCAATGTCAAGAGTGTGATGAGGGGATTAGGAAACTATTCAAGAGGGCATGTGGACTGTACTGAGATAATAGAAGAAAATGGAGTTGTTTCTGCAATTCCAATTGTAGAGGTTAAAAACAAAACAGCACACATAACTCATGAAGCTTCCCTTGGGAGAGTAAATAAAAAACAAGTAGATACTTTAATGACAAAGGGATTAACAGAAGAAGAAGCAGTTGAGATAATTATAAGAGGATTGCTAAGATGATTAAGAAGTAAAATATTTCCTAACATTTTTGCTGACATCGAATAAGCCAAGTTTTATTCCTATATCAATGTAAGCCCAAGAGATGATAAAAGCTTCAAATGCTTCTAAATATTTTCCCTTTTTAAAAAAGTATTTGCCGTCTTCAAAATAATTTTCTGAAAAAGAATAGAATTCATCAGCTTTTCGTTTGTTGATTATTTTTAAATCATTAAAAACTTCTTCCATTCTTTTCATTTCTTTTTCTGCAGCTTGTTTTAAATTCATTTTATCACCTTTTTCAAAATATTTGGATTTTCTTGAATGATATCGAATATCTCTTTTTCTAAAGAAAAAACAATTTCTTCATCAACTCTTTTTTCTTCTGGGACATTATATCTCCTATAAAGGTCATCTAATCTTTCTCTTAAGCTTACGATTTTATCGTGTTTAACTCTTAAATCTGCGTATTGTAAAACCTTTTCTTCCCATGTGCTTAAGTTTTTGATTTCTTTTAAGGAATGAAGCCTAACAATCCTTGCAATCTCAGGATATCCTTCTTTTATTAAAATCTCTTCACCCACAATATGATGATTGTCTTCTATTGAATTTGCTTTTTCCGGATTATTTCTTATTAAAACAGATTTTCCAATGTCATGCAATAAAGACGCACGGTCAACAACATCTATGTCAATATCTATTCCTTTATGTTTAAGCTTCTTAGCAAGATACACTGCTATTTTATTTACCAAAAGAGAATGCTTAAGTATGTTTGGTAAAATTCCATATTTTTCCAAAAGTTTAAAGCACTCCTCTCTTGTTGGAAGCTTCATAATATCCATCCTCCACCAAGAACAATATCTTTCTTTATAAAAACAGCTATTTGTCCTGGTGATACTGCCCACAATGGCTCTTTTGAAACAACCTTAATTTTCTTTCCTTCTGGAATAACCTTAACTCTTTTTGGTTGTGTTTTATTGCGGATTAACACATCAGCATAAAATGGTTTCTTTGGAGGATTTATGGAAACCCAGTTTGGCTTGTAAACATAAAAACTGTTTTGGTATAAATCTTGTTTTTCTCCAACAACAATTTCATTTTTATCTGGATGTATGTCAATTACATATAATCTTTTATGTGTTTTAATTCCAATACCCTTTCTTTGTCCAACAGTAAAATGAACATACCCGTTGTGTTTGCCAAGTATGTTCCCGCTTTTATCAACAATGTTTCCTTTACCAATCTTACCTATTCGTTCCTGTATGAATTCTCCTTTTTCTTTGTCAAGAAAACACAAGTCTTTGTTTCCTTTTTTTGCAAAAACTCTTATCTCGTTTTCTTTTGCAATCCTTCTTATTTGTTCCTTAGTGTAGTTGCCTATTGGGAAAAGTAGCTTTTGGAAAACTTTTTTTGGAAGCATTGAAAGAACATATGCTTGGTCTTTTCTTGTATCAATTGGTCTTTTTAAAATTATTTTGTTTCCTCTTTTATACAACCTTGCATAATGTCCAGTTGCCATTAGTTCTGCTCCAAGTTTTTCTGCTTCTCTTAATAAAGCGCCAAATTTGATTTTTTGATTGCATGGAACACAAGGATTTGGATTCTTACCTTTTAAACTTTCTTTGATAAAATAGTTTATTACTTGTTTTTCAAATTGTTTTCTTAAATCAACAACATAATGCGGAATTCCTAAATCTTCTGCAACAAGCTTTGCTTGAAGAAGGTCATCCAATGAACAACATCTTGAGCCTGGAATTGTTCTCATTGTTATACCAAAAACATCTGCTCCAGATTTTTTTAACATCCATGCGCAAACAGAGCTATCAACACCCCCGCTCATTGCAACAGCAATCCTCTTTCCTCTAACCCCTTTAATCATGCTCATGGGATGAAAATGATTTTAAGAGTTTTTAAATATAACGAATTGGTAAAGAATTATATGTCAAATGACGAACTTGTTGAGAGACTTATAAGAAATGGTGCTCTTAAAACAAAGAAAATAATTGAAGCATTTAGAAAAGTGAAAAGAGAAAACTTTGTGCCAAAAAAGTACAAGAACTTAGCGTATGTTGACCAACCTTTGCCAACATATGAAGGACAAACAATTTCTCAACCAACCATTGTGGCGATAATGACTGAAGCATTACAGCCACAAAAAGGAGACAAAGTGCTTGAAATAGGAACTGGAAGTGGTTATCAAGCAGCAATCTTAGCAGAGATTGTTAAGCCTGGAAAAGTTTACACAATTGAAAGAATAAAAAAGCTTGTAGAGTTTGCGAAAAAGAATTTAAAGGATTACAAAAATGTTGTTGTGATACACGGAGATGGTTCTCAAGGGTTAAAAGAAGAAGCACCTTTTGATTGCATAATTGTTACTGCAGCTGCTCCAAAAGTTCCAGATGTTTTAAAAGAGCAGCTAAAGATTGGGGGAAGAATGATAATACCTGTTGGTGATAGATGTTCTCAAAATTTAATTTTATTAAAAAAGAAAGTAAGAGGGTTTGAAGAAGTAAATATGGGTCCTGTTGTTTTTGTTCCATTAATTGGAAAATATGGGTTTAAATAAAGTTTTTAACAAATTTCATTATCTCTTCTGCGATGTTAAAATTGCAGACTTTGCATACATTTGAAATGAATGGGCACAAATCAACATCAACAACAGTTGGTTCTGCTGTATTGATTATGTCTACTCTTAGAAATTTTGACTTAATTACAGAAGACACCTTTAGAGCTGTTTTTTTAATTTTTTCATCTATCTTCTTATACAATTGTGCTTCGCCACCAGCATAATTTATTTCAGATGGTGTTTTTATTACAGCAGTTAAAATCTTATTATTTAAAATAAAAACTTGAATAAGCTTTGCTTCTGGATAATATTCTTCGAGCAAAATTGGTTGCTCTAAAACCTGAAGTGCGTCCATCATTGACTTTGCTTCTTGCAAAGTATTTGCAAGCATCACTTTCTTTTTGTCTGTTGGTACTTTTATTAAAATTGGAAAACGTAAGAGTTCAAGATTTAACGCTGCTGTTTCTGGGTCATCAGAGAATATAATCCTTGGCACTTTTATTTTGTTTTTTGAAAGAAATTGGTAAAGCAAAAGCCTTGACTTTGAAACATCAAAACCCAACTTGCTTTGCAAACATTTTGATTCATTATGTAAACCCTGAAGGATTAAAGATGCGATGTGGTACTTTGTTTTTGAGATTCTAAAGATTATAAAATCGTATTCGCTAAGTTCTTTATTTTCATAAATTAAATTTATTCCATTATCAATTAGCAAAGAGATGTCAGAGATTGGCACATAATCAACACTTGCTATTTTCTCTGCTTCATTTATTAATAATTTATCTGTTTCTTGCTTTTTGTTTACACCAATTATGCAAATCTTATTTTTTTGTCTCATTGTGGCAAAACCTCAAAATTTTTTCTGGAGCATCCTTTCCTGTTTTTGTTTTAACCATTGCTTTTAATCCGGGGTTAAGATTAACTTCTATAACCTTTGCACCATCTTTATCTTTAATCATGTCAACAGCAATAATCTTGGATTTAACAGCTTCTGCTACCTTAAAACATATTTCTTCTTCTTCCTTTGTTAACTTATAATCCTCAACTTTTCCTCCAAGCATGAAATTCGTCCTTTTCTCTCCCTTTTTTGCAATTCTCTTAAAGCTTCCTGCTATAACATCACCAGCAACAATACCCCTTATATCTTCTCCAGGATTTTTAATGTACTCCTCTATAAGCAAATTTTGTTTAAGGACATCAAGGGTTTTAAAAACGCTTCTTGCTGCAGTTTCACCTTCAACAAACAAAACACCTTTTCCTCCAAATGAACCAACAAGCTTTATTACAACAGGAAAAGACATTAAATCAATAATTTCATTTGCAGATTTCTTTGATGCTGTGTAAAAAGTTTTTGGTACAGGAATATTATGTTTTTTAATCTCAAAAATTGTTGCAAACTTGTTGTGTGCAATTAAAATACTCTCAGCTGGGTATGGCTTTTTTGCATGAAAAAAATCAAGCATCTTTATTATTTGATAACCAAAGCTTGCTCTTTTTGAATCAATCCTTGGCAAGATATAATCATAATCAAGCAATGATTCATCTTTATATAGAATGCCCATTTTTTCTCCAACTTCAAGAGCAACCTCTTTTATTGGAACATGGTCAACTATCTTAAACATCTTTTTTGCAGCCTTAATTAAGATGTTTGTGGTTTCTGATTTTGCTTTTGGAGCAAGGATGGCTATGCTTACCATTTTATCCCTTTTCCAAATCTATAACAAAATTTTTACGTATGACATCTCTTCCAATCAATATCTTGTATTTCAAATGCCTTCTGTCTGCAATACTTACTTCAACAGGTATTTTTTTTCCATGAATCTCAAGCTTTGCCCTTACAACAGGTCTTCTAACATAAGGTGCGTTCCCAGTTGTTGCTGATTTAACTCTTACAAATTTTATAATGGGTCCAAGCCCAGCTTCTATTGCAAGCTTTTCATCAACGCAACTTCTTGCAGCACCAGTATCAAACTTTGCAATTGCTTCAACAGTTTTTTTACCAATAACCTTAACAGGCTCTGTTAAACCAACAACAATTTTCTTCATATCATCACCCAAAAAATCTTGTTAATCCTGTTTGGCCTTTCTTGATATTTAAAAGTTTCAATTGATTTTCAACTCTTTCTTGCGAAAAATCATGCTCGTCAACCAATAATTTCATAATTTTCTCTTTATCTGGATGTTTCCATTCTAAAACATAATCATCACTAACAGTTGGATTTAAGAACCAGTTAAATATGTCTTTAGCATCAACGTCGCATTCCCAGTTAACTACTTTAAGAACATTTTCAAGTGTTTTTTCTTTTTTAACTAAAGAAAGAGATTTTTTTGGACCATATCCTTTAACACCCTTACAATAATCAGTTCCAATAAGCATTGCAATTATAATCAGTTGCTCTTGCGTTATTTCAAGTTTTTTTAAGTTTTCATATAAATCAACAAGCTCTGGCTTGATTGTTACAAAGGTTCTTGTTCTTGGAAGCTTTCTTTTTCCAGAAATAGATAAATTTCTAACTAAAAGCTTGCTTCCAAATAACAAAGAATCCCAATCTTGAGATGCACAAGCCCAAAGATCTCCTTTTTTTACCATATGTGCTATTTGGGCTTCTCCCTCGCTTGGAGCATTAAAATAAGGAACTCCTAATGCGTCAAGCAATTTATTTGCATCTGAAATCATTTCTTCTGTTAGCTTTGACATTTGTTGCGCATATTTCATTTTCTCTTCCTCTGTTTTTGCTTTTTCAAATGCAATTTTTGCTTCTTGTTTTCTTTTTTCTCTCTCCTCAAGTGTTTTTGTTTTAAACTCTGGTGGTTTCCCATCCCATATATAACATGGTTTTATTCCCTCTTTTAACAAATTGATGGTTCTGTTAAAAATACCAATTAAATGTGATGTAACCCTTCCTTTGCTATCTGTTAAAAGCTCGCCTGTTCTTAATCTAATATTTGAAAGGAATTGATATGTCCAATTATATGCATCAATACCAATCTTCTTTCCCCTTAGGGAAGAGATGCTTATTTCTTTTGATGTAATTATATCTTTTAAATTAACACCCATATTATTCATTAATTCAGTAATGTATATAACTTTTCTTTTTTTATGAAAAAACATGGTTTTAGAGAGCATAATAAGCCCAATTGGAGTAAAAAATAACCCAAAAAGTGCTTTTACACTTGGAATACTTTATGCGGCAATTGCAGTAATACTTGCTTATTTCATATTTCCAAGCGATCCAAGCATTTCTATTATTTTTTTAACAACACTTGCAGCTTTGCCATTGTTAATAAATGTTTTAACAGAAGAAGAAACAGAATCAATGGAAATATTAAAGAAAAAAAGAAAGATGCCTTTAATTCACACACACAAAGATGTGTTTCTTGTTTTTACATATATGTTTTTTGGATTTTTAACTTGCTTTTTAGCTGTTTACATATTTTTGCCAGAAAATGCAGTCATATTGTTTTTTTCAAAACAAATACAAACAATTCAATCAATTCTTGGGCCAGGAGGGTTTGCAACAGGAAATGCTGTCTACTCTGGAGCTGCAATAAGTGCTGAAGAAAGTTTAAAGATAATTATGGTTAATAATTTTAAGGTGTTGTTATTTGCACTTCTTTTCTCATTCCTTTATGGTGCTGGAGCAATATTCATTCTTGCTTGGAACTCAAGCATTCTTGCTGTTGCAATGGGAAATCTCATAAAGATAAAGATTGCTGTATTTGGTGAATTAAGCGGAATAAAAGCAATAAGTTCTTATTTTAAAGCTGGGACAATGAGTGTATTAAGGTATATGATTCATGGGTTACCTGAAATCTGTGCTTATTTTCTTGGAGCAATTGCTGGAGGTATAATTTCTGCAGCAGTAGTTAAATCTGATTATAGAGACCCAAGATTTTATGAAATAATACTTGATTCATTTGATTTAATAGCACTTGCTTCACTTTTATTAATCGTTGCAGCATTGCTTGAAGTAAGTGTGACTCCATTGCTGATAAGGTGATTTTATGGAAGAAAAAGAAAATGAAGAATTTGAAATAGATTTCAATAAGATTTTATCTTTTGTTAAAAGCAAGAAAAAAATAATGATATATTCTCTTTTGATAATCTTGCTTTTAGCAGCAGGATATTCAAGAACAAGGAACATACCAAATCTTCAAGGAAAATATCTTTTATCTCCGGATGACCCTTATGTTTTCTTAAGATATTCCCTTGACATTGCAAATGGACACCTTCCAAAAAATGATACATTAAGATATTATCCAATTGGCTTTCCAACATCAAAAGAAAACTTGTTTATGGCATATCTTGCTGGATATACTTACAAAATCGCTAACTCAATAAATCCAAGTATATCAATGTATGATATTGCTGCATATTTAACACCATTGTTATTTGTTATTTCTTTAGTGATATTTTTCTTTTTAACAAAAGAAATCTTTAATGATGAAATAATTTCATTAATATCAACAGGTTTCTTAGCTTTTTCAATTGCATTGCTTCAAAGAACAAGTGCAGGATTTCTTGAAAAAGAGCCAATATTTTTACCCATGTTTCTTGCTGCAATGTTTTTCTTTATAAAATCATACAAAAAAGATAAGCACTATTTATATGCAACTCTTTCTGGCATATTTACTGGACTTGCAGCTTTTGCATCTGGTTTGTTTATCTTCATTATGTTATTTGTTTCAATGTTCTTTGCAATAGAAACATTCTTTGAAAGAATAAACAAAAGAAAACTTTACAAATATCTTATTTGGCTAATGTTTTCAATTATTGTAACATCAATTTTAACAACAAAGTATGGTGGTTTTAGCATAAAAATTTTAAAAACTGTGCAGTTCCAAATCCCATTAATTGTTGCTGTTTTTGGAATTGTTTCAACTTATATTAAAAAACCAAAGATTTTTGAAAAAATACCAAACAAATTCTTTTATCTTCTAATAACAATATGTATTGCAATAGCTGGTGGTTTTATCTTGCTTGGTGCTTCTAGTTTTGTTAAAGTTATAAATATGTATTACACAAGAATATCAACACCTTATGGTGCAACAAGCAGATTTACTTCAAGTGTTAGTGAAAATCAACCGCCTGTTTTTTATAGCAAATATGGAAGTAGTTGGTGGACAACATTTGGTTTACCTTTAAGAATAGGTGGAATAAGTATTAACACAGGAGTATTTTTTATAATGTTCTTTATTGGAGCTATTTTGTTATTTTATGAAACATTTAAAAAATACAACTATGGAAAACATTTAACATATGCATTTGCACTTTTTTCATTAGCACTTGTGTTTGAGAATTTTTCAAATCGCAGTTATCATTGGGTTAATATTTTATTTTCTCAGCAATGGATTTTTGCTTTAATCTTTGGAATTGTTGGATTAATTTTTGTTTTAAAAAATAAAGATTTAAATGAATTAAAAGGAAGGAATATCCTAATACTTGTGTGGTATATAATATCCATAATGGCTGCAAATGGTGCAGTTAGATTATTCTTTATAATGGCTTTTCCAGCAGCGATTTTATCTGCTTATTTCATAAAATGGTGTACAAATTGGTTAAGCAAGCATGCAAAGAAATATGATTTGATACCTTATTTATTTTCTGCACTTGTAATAATAGTAATGTTTTTCGTTGTATCTCAAGCAAATGCGTATATGAATCCAAATCTTGGCATTTGGTATGAGTCAATGGATTGGATAAAAGAAAATACTCCAGAAGATGCTATTTTTACTCATTGGTGGGATTATGGATATTTGGTTCAAGCATTGGGAAATAGGGCAACAATTGGTGACCCAGGTAATTTTCATGTTGAACGTAATTATGATATTGGAGGGCATGTGTTTAATGCATTTAACAGCTCTGAGATAGTTTGGTTTGCAAATAAGTATAAATTCTATGGAAAAGATGCATATTTGCTAATCCCATCTGAAGACATACTAAAATTTGTTCAAATAGCAAGACTTGGAAGCTTAAGTGAAAATGCTTCTGGAAGAGAAGTTTACTTTACAGTTTATGGTGTTAATCCTTACAATCCTAAAGAAAATGTTATGCCAAACAATTTAAAAGAATATTCTGAATATCAAAAACTCCTTGTTTTTAAGGCTTTAACTGGAGAGTCTCAAATACTACAAAACTTTAGACTTGGAAACAAACTTTATGATGGAAACTTAACATTTATTATAAGATATATATTACCATTTTCAGAAAACAAAACAGGCCCGCTTCTTGTTCAAATATTTGATGCAAGATATCACAAAATAGAAATAAAACCTGTTAAATGTATTTGTGTGGAAAAGAAAGGGTGCTTTGATGTAAATGAAAATGGAGTACCTACATGTGCATTAGAAATAAAAGGTGGAATAATAAATATCCCATATAAAGCAAAAGACATTCTTTTCACACAACTATTTTTGCTTGATAGAGATATACCAGGATTTCAAAAAGTTTATGACAACAACCTAACATTGGATGTGTTCACTGCAAAAGGTGCTGGGCCTTTGATAAGAATTTACAAATACAATTGGACAGGGCTTAAAGAGGGATGGTAAATGTATTTATCGATAATTATTCCATCAATAATCGCTTTCCTAGGAACTTATTTTGCAACCCCTTATTTTATAAAAATTCTAAAACTTGAAGGCATAGTTGGATACGACCAAATGAAGAAAGGAAAACCAAAAATTCCAGAGATGGGTGCACCTCCTGTTTTATTTGGTTTTCTTGGAGGATTATTTGCATACATTGGCGCACAAACATTTTTAACTAGTTCGCTTAGTCAAAAGCAGCTTCTTCACTTAATGGCAGCAATTACAACTTTGATTATAATAACATTTATTGGTGTTCTTGATGAGCTAACTTGTTTAATAAAAGGGAAAAAGCAAGGATTATTTTTAAAAAGAAAGGGATTAAGTAAATTAGCCCAATTCTTGCTTCCTTTTCCAGCTGCAATCCCTTTAATGGCTGTAAGTGCTGGTGTTTCAAAAATGAGTGTTCCTTTTTTTGGTGTTGTTGACTTTGGAATGATTTATCCTCTTGTTTTAGTTCCAATTGCAATTGTTGGAGCATCAAATGCAACAAACATGCTTGCTGGTTTTAATGGCTTAGAAGCTGGATTGGGTTTTGTGCTTTCAATGTTTCTTGGATTGTATGCTTACCTTCATGGTTCATTTGGAGCAGCTCTTATTGGATTTACATTTGCTGCCTCGCTTCTAGCATTTTTAAGATATAATTGGTATCCTGCAAAGATTTTTCCAGGAGGTTTAAATTATGTGATTGGGTGTGTAATTGCTATTATGGCAATAGTTGGGAACATAGAAAAATTTGCATTTCTTTGTTTCCTTCCATGGTTTGTTGAGTTATTCTTAAAAATAAGAAGTGGATTCAAAGCTGAAAACTTTGGGGTTTTGCAAAAGGATGGAACTTTGAAAGCACCATATAAGAAGGTGTATTCTTTAACACATATTGTGATGAAGCTTGGAAGATTTAAAGAGTGGCAAGTTAGTTTAATTTTAATTGCATCAGTAGCAATTTGGTGTGCTTTTATTTTTATGGTGGTTTAAATGCATGAATTGATGATAGTATTACTCTCAATGGCGCCAATAAGCGAACTGCGTGGCGCAATACCTGTGGGTGTTGCACTTGGGATTAACCCACTTGTTGTGTTTTTTGTGAGTGTTTTATTTAATTCCCTTATATTTTTTCCAATATACTTTTCTCTTGATTTTTTTTATGAACATCTAAAGAAAAATAATTTTATCCACAAAAAAATTGAAAGAATAAGGAAAAAAGGACACAATGCAATGGAGAAATATGGAATTTGGGGGTTGATTCCTTTTGTTGCAATACCATTGCCATTTACTGGCGCATGGACAGCAAGCATAATTGCTTGGCTTTTTGATTTGGACTGGCTTAAATCTTTTATAGTTATATGTATTGGTGTTTTAATTGCAGGTATTGTTGTTATGTCAAGTGTGATTGGTATAAGTACAATTTGGTGAAAAAATGGGTGGTAAGATGGAAGCAATTGTTTTGGTTTTAGTTATTGGTGCTGCTGTTATGGGCGGGTTTGCACAAGTTTTGTTTAAAAAAGGAATGACACAATTAGGTGAAATAACAATATCTCAAGCATTTAAAGAAATTTTTAAGTTATTTACAAATCACTTTGTTTTTGCTGGCTTGTTGCTTTACGTTGTTTCCACTATAATATATTTAACAGCACTATCTCGCGGGGAACTTAGTGCGCTTTATCCTTTAATAAGCATAAGTTATGTTGTTGCTGGTGGGCTTTCTGTATTTTTACTTGGTGAAAAAATAAGTTTAACAAGATGGATAGGGATAATTACTATTGTAATTGGTGTATTTTTGGTGGTGCGCGGTT
>JAGGWW010000013.1 GCA_021163365.1 Nanobdellota archaeon | reverse complement strand
TTTCTCTGAGGATGTAATTGTTTTTAAACATTTCTGTTGTAGTCCCTTTAAAGTAATTAATAGAAAGGTTTATAAAGATTGTTTGCAGTTATTAGATTGGCAAGGCATGAAATCGTGTGGGCCGGTGTTCTGTGTGATTTGTGATCACAGAATACTCCTACACGATACACAAGGCCCGTGAAGGTGCTGGCTTGATTTATGAAAGCCAGGGCAGTTGCGGGCCGTTCATGCTCACAATTATCACGGCGAGAATCATGGTCATCACCTCTTCATCTTTTGGGAAAGTAGATATAGATATGACCATGGCTATTTCTCGCCGATAAAAAGGAGGCGATTAACATGGGTAAGATTGCACCAGTATCTGCTAAGTATATTATCCATACAAGAATTCAAGCTGATGGCGCAGTTGATAAGCCAGATGTAATTGGTGCTATTTTTGGACAAACAGAAGGACTTTTAGGTTCTGAATTAGAGCTTAGAGAGCTTCAAAAATCTGGAAGAATTGGAAGAATTGAGGTTAAATTAGAAACAAAAGGAGGTAAAACAACTGGAACAATAACTATTCCTTCATCTCTTGATATGGCTGAGACAGCTGTTGTTGCATCTGCTTTAGAAACTATTCAAAGAATAGGTCCTTGTAATGCAAAGATAACTGTTGAAGACATTGAAGATATAAGAGTAACAAAGAGGGAATATGTTGTTGAAAGAGCAAAAGAGCTCTTAAGAAGAATGCTTGAAAAAGGCCCAGAATCTGCTGAGTTAATGGAAGAAATCAAGCAAAGTGTTAGAAGCATGGAAATGATAGAGTATGGAAAAGAAAAGCTTCCAGCAGGGCCTGGTATAAAGGAAAGTGATGAGATTATTGTTGTTGAAGGAAGAGCAGATGTTATTAATCTTTTAAAAAATGGATTTAGGAATGTTATTGGATTAAATGGAACATCAATACCACATGAGGTTGCTGAATTAACAAAAAGAAAAACAACAACTGTTTTTGTTGATGGAGATAGAGGCGGACTTTTAATTGTTAAAGCGCTTATGCAAGTTGGAGAAATTGATTTTGTTGCAACAGCACCAACTGGTAAGGAAGTGGAGGAACTAACAAAGAAAGAGATTCACAAATGTTTAAGAGCAAAGGTGCCAATTGACCAATTTAAAGAAGAGTTCTTAAAAGGAGAAGAGAAAAAAGAAAAACAAAAAAAGGTTGAAAAACCAAGGCAACAAGTTAGTAGGATGGGTGTACATCCAGAGTATTTAAAAGCATTTAAGGACATGCTTGAGGAATTGATTGGTACAAGAGGTGCTTATTTGCTTGATTCAAATATGAACATCCTTGGAAAGGTTCCAGCGAAAGAATTGAAGAACACTATAAGAAGTTTACCAGATGTTGATGCAATTATAATGGATGAGCAAATAACACCAGATATTGTTAAGCTTGCTGAAAGAGCAGGTGTAACATATGTTGTTGGAATGACTTCATCAGCAAACAGTAGAAGAGTTAAGATTATAACAGCAAAAGATTTAGGTATTTAATGTGCCGGGGTCGCCTAGAAACCTTTTCTTCCCAAGGAAAGCTTTACCAAAAGAAGGGAAGAAAGGTGGGGGAATCTGGTTATGGCGCTGGCCTGCTAAGCCAGTTCCCGTAAGGGTGCGTGGGTTCAAACCAACCCTTTCTTAGAAAGAAAGCGTTGACGGAAAGAAAGGGTTGTGAGAGTCCCACCCCCGGCGCTTTTTTGTGATGGAAATGAGATTCAAACAATTAAGAGAAAGGGTTGATAATATAAAGGAAAATTATCCTGATTTTGAGAGAATTGTTAATGTTCCAGATGATGTTCAACTTTTTGTTTTCCATGTTCCTGTTAAATATGATGAATCTCTTTGTGGGCTTGTTTTTCCAAAGAAAGATTATGATACTGTTAGTAAGCTTGTTTTTA
Organism: Nanobdellota archaeon; assembly: GCA_021163365.1. Lineage (GTDB taxonomy): Archaea > Nanobdellota > Nanobdellia > CSSed11-243R1 > CSSed11-243R1 > JAGGWW01. The sequence goes on along the minus strand of JAGGWW010000013.1, from coordinate 6,123 downwards.
TGTGGAATTTAAACAAGGTTGAGAATCCAAAGTCTTATGTTGGTGTTAATTGTGAATTTCATCATCCACTTGCTGTTTTAGAGATTGGGTTACATAACTTGGATGAATCTCCTTTTAAAATTTTATATGATAATGGAATGTATATCTTTACTAAAAAACAAATGCTTCGTTCATTCTATGGTGTTTCAGAGTCACTTATCAAATTTACAGGACTTCTTGATGTTCTTTATGATATTTCAAATCCTGAAATTTGGGAACAGCTAAAACTTTTAAATAAGAGATGAGTTAACTTTGTTGCGAGCCCGTGGTCTAGTGGTTATGACGTCCGCCTGACGCGCGGGAGGTCCCCGGTTCGAATCCGGGCGGGCTCATTTTTCTGGCAATTTTATTGAAACAATTTGTGATTCTCCAAGCTCGTTCATGTGCACACCATAAAGATTGTCTGCTTGCGCTATTATTGAATCATTATGGGAGACTACAATAAATTGTGATGTTTTTGAGTACTCCTTTAAGAGTTGCCCAAGTTTTTCAGAGTTTTCCTTATCAAGTGCTGCATCAACTTCATCCATTATGTAGAATGGTGATGGAGAATATTCTTGAACCGCAAATATAAATGCAAGTGTTGTTATTGTCTTCTCTCCACCACTCATTGCTCGCAGGGATATGAATTTCTTTCCACCAGGCCTTGCTATTATATCAACTCCACCTTCAAATGGGTTATCCTCGTTTTCAAGAATGAGTTTTCCTTCTCCATTTGGTGAAAGAACAGAGAAAACTCTTTCAAAGTTTTTAGCAACATGGTAGAATGTTTCAAGAAATGTGTCTCTTTTCTTTTCTTCTATTTCATTCATTGCATTTAATATCTCATTTTTCTCACTTGTTAATCTATCAACTTTCTCCTTCAGCTCTTTATACTCTTTTTCAACTTCTTTGTAAACTTCTAAAGCACGTAGATTAACAGCGCCAAAAGAGGATATTTTCTTTTCAAGAGCTTCTATTTCTTTTTCTAATTTTTGAACACTTTCTTTAACTTCCTTTATTTCTATGTCTTTAAATTCTTCGAGGGCTGTTTTTTTACCTTCCATTTTTGCGCTAATTTCAGCCGCTTTTAATTTTATTTCTTGCCATTCACTTCTTAGTTTTTCTATTTTATTCTCAATCTCAACTTTTTTTATTTCAAGTTCTTTTACTTTATTTATTATGTTGTTTCTCTTTTCATAAAGTTCTCTTAGCTTTGCATGGAATTTCTTTTCCTCGCTTAGTTTTTTCTCTAACTCTCTTTGACATTCTTTAAGCTCTTTTTCGTTTTCTTTTATCTTTTTAGAGAATGTAGTAAAATCTTTATCTAAGTCTACTATTATCTTCTTAGCTCTTTCTAAATCCCTTTTTGTTATTTCTTCTTCAAATGAGATTCCTTTAAGTTTTGCACTTAATGTGTTTATTTCCTCTTGCAATTTCTCGATTTTTGAATTAAGTTTATTGAGCTCTTCTTCATGAATTTTTCTTGGTAGATTTTTTAGATACTCTTCGTATTTTTCCTTTTGCTTTATTTTTTCACCAATTTCTTTTTCTACTTTGTTTATCCTTGTAACATCAAAATCTTTAATCTTAGAGATTTGGGCTTCTATATGATATATTTCGCTTCTCACTTTTGTCATTTCTTCAATAAGTTTTTCCTTTTTAGATTCAAACTCTGATATTTTTTCTATTGTTTGCTTTAGTCTTTTTTCAACATCTTTAATCTTGCTGTTAACTGTTTCAATATCAAAACCAACTGTTTGTTTTCTATACCCTCCAACTATTGCCCCGCTTTTTTCAATTAAGTCGCCATCTAATGTTACCATTCTTACTTTGTTTATCCCAACTTTTTTTGCTGACTCTATGTCTTTAACTATGACTGTGTTTGAGAAGATGTATTTGAATATGTTTTCATATTTTTTATCAAATTCAATAAGGTTGATTGCAAAGTCTATGATGCAATCACACGAAAGTGTTGTGTTTTCAGCTTTTGGTTTTATTCTGTTTAATGGGAGAAATGTTGCAATACCAAGCTTATTTTTCCTTAGATAATCTATACATTCTTTTGCCACATCTTCATTTTCAACAACAATTGCGTTTATTTTTTCTCCAGCAGCAACTTTTAATGGAAGAGAATATTCTTCTTTTGCTTTTCCAAGTTCGTAAACAGCACCTATGATTCCTTTAACCTTTTTACTTTTTTTAAGTTCAAGAATTGCACGCGTTCCTCTTTTTAGCAAACCTAACAAAGCGTCCTTTTTTGCTTTAAGTTTGTGTAACTCATTTGATGTTTTCTCCCTTTCGTCTTTTAGTTTTTTCAATTCGCTAAGGAGCGTTTCATAAATTTTTGTTTTTTCACTTAAAAATGTGTTTTTTTCTTCAAGTTCTTTCTTAAGTTTTTCTTTTTCTTCAAGTTCTTTCTGCTTCTCCTTTAATCTTTCAAACTCGCTTTTTAGCTCTATAACCTCTTTTTCAAGCTCTGCAATTTTAGAAAGAGCTGTCATTCTTTCTTTATCTAAATTCGCCAGTTTCTTTTGCTTCTCTTTTAATTCTGTTAGTGCTTTTGTTTTTTCTTGTATTTTACTTTTAAGCTCTTCTTTTTGCGATTTTATTTTTATTAAGTTTTCTTCATTTATCTCAACATCTTTTTTAATTTGCTGCTTTCTTAACTCAATCCTCTTCAATTCGTTTTGAAAGCTTTTTGTTTCAGATGATAGCTCATTTAATTTTATTTTTAATTGTTCTATTTGATTATTGAGCTCTATTTGTTCTGTCTCTCCAAGCTCTTGTGTTTTTTTGTTTATATCTTCAATAACATTGTTTAGCTGATTTATTTTTTCAGAAACTTTGTTTTTTGCTTGTGTTTCTTTCTCTATCTCTTCTTCCTTTCTTTTTAATTTATTATCAATGTGATTTTTTTCTTCTATGAGTTGTTGCATCTCTTTCATTAACTTGCTGGCTTTTTTAATCCTCAACTCTCTTTGCAACCGCTCGTAGTTTTCTGCTTGTTCTTTTTCTTTTTTTAATTCTTCCATGTGTTTTACTTTCTCGCTTAAAACAATGTTGGCTTCTTTTAGTTTTTGCTCAACTTTCTCAAGTTCAAGCAAGCACTTATGCTTTTTTTCTTCGTAAATAGAGATTCCAGCAAGGTCTTCTATTATCTTCCTTCTTTCTTCTGTTGACAAATCAATGAACTTTTCTATTTCTCCCTGCATTACTATGTTATATCCATCTGGGTCGATGTTTGCATGTGCAAGTAAATTTTTAACATATTCTCTTGTTTCTCTTTTACCATTAACTCTAAACAAGCTTCTTCCTTCTCTGTCAACTTTTCTGCTTATTTTTATTTCATCTTCATCAATTGGAAATTTTCTGTTTTTGTTATCAAGGACAATTGTTACTTTTGCAAACTTGCTTGGAGCAAGCTTTTTTCCACCATTGTAAACTAAATCTCCAAGCCTCTCAGCTCTCAAATCTTTTCTTGATGCTTTCCCAAGAACAAAGCATATTGCTTCTGTAACATTGCTTTTTCCACTTCCGTTCGGACCCATAATACAATTTAAGCCCATTGGGAAGATTAACTCCTTTCTTCCTGAAAATGATTTAAATCCATATATTTCAAGCTTCTTTATGTGGTTCATTTTAAGTCACTTAATAGTAAGTCCTTGCATGTTATAAAACAATTTGGATTTTTAAATATAGTTTTGTACAAATTAAAAAATATAAACCTTCGCAACATTTATTTTAATGCAAAATGGCAGAGATTTTGGACAAATATGTTATAAAGCATGACCAGGTAAGGGTTGGCATATCTATTTACAAAGAGCCAGATAAGTTTGTGCCAACATATCATTTGATGCTACCTAAGCTTGAGAGAGCAACTCTTGCTTTCTTAGAAGATGTTAGAGATAAGTTAATAGCTAGAGTGCCAATTAGAATAGATGATTTAAGAGATCCTTCCTCTCTTGAAGCAATTAAGAAAAGGATTTTCAACGAAGCACAAGAAATAATAAAAGAAGGTTTACCAGATATACCAAAAGAAGTGCTTGATTTTAGCGCAACTTTCCTTGTTAATGAGATGGTTGGTTTAGGAAACATAGAGTTTCTTTTATCAGATGAAAATTTGGAAGAGGTTGTAATAAACAATAGCAAAGAGCCAGTATGGGTTTATCATAAAAAATATGGATGGTTATTATCAAATATAATTGTTGATAGTGAGGATTTAATAAGAAACTACGCTTCTATAATCGGCAGAAGGATTGGAAAACAAATAACTGTTTTAAACCCATTAATGGATGCCCATCTTTTAAGTGGGGATAGGGTTAATGCAACATTATTTCCTGTTTCAACAAAGGGAAATACTATAACTATAAGAAAATTCAGAAGAAAGCCATGGACAATAACAGATTTTATTGAAAACAAAACATTAACTTATGAAACAGCAGCATTTTTATGGCTTTGCATACAATATGAGTTAAGTGTTATAATTGCTGGTGGGACTGCAAGTGGTAAAACTTCTTTGCTTAACACTTTACTTCCTTTTATCCCACCATCTCAAAGAATTATTTCAATTGAAGAGACAAGAGAGCTTAACTTGCCAAGATTTTTACATTGGGTTCCATTAACAACAAGAAGTCCTAATCCAGAAGGAAAAGGAGAAGTTACAATGCTTGACTTACTTGTTAATTCATTAAGGATGAGGCCAGATAGAATTGTTGTTGGAGAAGTAAGAAGACAAAGTGAAGCAGAGGTTTTGTTTGAAGCTTTAAATACAGGACATTCTGTTTATGCAACTTTTCATGCTAACACATCAAAGGAAGCATTTAGAAGGCTTACTTCACCGCCAATTGATTTGCCACCTGATTTAATTAAGTCATTGCCATTGTTTGCAGTTATGTTTAGGCAAAGGAGGCTGAATATTAGAAGATTGTTTGAGGTTTCTGAAGTAATACCAGAAGAAAAGGTTAAGATTAATACGATATTTAAGTGGGATGCAAGAAAGGATTTGCAAGAAAAAGAAAAAGAGCCAAAAAGAGTTTTAGAAGAGCTAAGGACTTTTACTGGAATGAATAAAGAAGAAATTTCAGAGGATTTAAAAGAAAAGGTAAGCATTCTAAAATGGATGGTTAAAAATAAGATAAACACAATTAACACTGTAGGGAAGGTTATAAGTGAGTATTATGTTAATAGAAAAAGGCTTTTAAAGAATATTAAAGACCCAAAAGGGATTAACGCAATTCTTGGAAATTACATAGGTGAGCTGGAGTCATGAAGTTATTCCCATTGCCATTTAAAGAAGAGAAAGTATATTCTTTGTCAAAGATATTCTTGCCTTTTGGAGCAAGATTGTCTTTACTTTTCCCAAATTTAAAGAGGCGTTTAATTGAGCTTGAAATAAAATATGAGCCAGAAGAGTTTGTTTCTATGTGTTTGTTTTCGTCTTTTTATTACTTTTTGTTTTCTTTTTTAGCAATTTTCTTTATTGGGATTATTACCATGCCAATTAACAAAGTTATTTTTATTTCCCTTTTAACTAGCATTGCTTTGTCTTTTGTTGTTTTCTTTTCCCTCATATTTAAACTTGAGCTTTTAATAAGAAGAAGAGTTCGCTTTTTAGAAAGAGATTTACTTTTTGCTTTAAAATATCTTTTTATTAGAGTAAAATCCGGCATTCCTCTTTATGATGCAATGGTTGGTGTTGCTTATGGAGATTTTGGCGAAGTTTCAAGAGAGTTTAAAAAGACAATAAAAGAGATAACTGCTGGTGTTGACCAAGTAACTGCATTGGAAAATATGGCATTGAGGAATCCTTCTCCATATTTTAGAAGGGTTATCTGGCAGATTACAAGCAACTTAAGAGCTGGAGCAGATATTGCAAGTACTTTAGAGTCTATTACAAGTTCTTTAGTTAAAGAGCATAAGATTCTAATAAGGAAATACGGTTCTGAATTAAACCCAATTATTTTGATGTATATGATGTTTACTGTTATTATTCCAAGTTTGAGTGTAACTGTTGTTGTTGTAATGAGTTCTTTTTCAGGCTTATCTGTTCCAAAGTATTTGTTTTATTTAATACCAATATCTGTAGTCATTCTTCAATTGTTT
>JAGGWW010000026.1 GCA_021163365.1 Nanobdellota archaeon | reverse complement strand
TTATTCAGAATTTTCAAATTCACCAAGCTTAAATTGGCGTTCAAATGTTGTTTGGTTGTTTTCTTCTTCCATTGTCCCACTCCCTCTGTGTTTGATTATTTAAACACTTGTTATTTATATACTCTCATTTACTTCATTATTAATTTAGCAAAAGATATTTTCTATAACAAGAAATTTTATATATTGAACAACTAAGAAGTGGAGAACTCAAGATGTTGTGCCTTTAAGTTTTGCATATTCTTCTTTTAATTTTTTTATGTCAATTTTTTCAATTAATGGTTCTGGAGAATTTATCCTGTGTCCTGGTTTTAATTCATTGTTAATTTCCTCCCAACTTATTTCTTTATTTATGTTTAGGATTTTCCACAATTTTTCTGAAATTGAAGGTATTATTGGATAAAGCATTACTGCTAAAGCTTTTATTATTTGAATACAAACATATATGGTTTGGTCCTTTTTCTCTTTGTTTTTCCAAGGCTCTCTTTGTTGGAAATATTTATTTGCTTCTCTGCAAAGATTAACTATTGTATCAATAGCATCTCTTATTTGTCCAGACTCAATTATTTCAGAAAAAACATCTGCAGTCACGTTTATCTTGTCTAACAAAGCCTTGTCTTCATCATCCAATTCTGCATTTGGGACTTTTAGTTCATAATTTTTTTCTAAGAATTTTAATACTCTACTTACTAGGTTTGCAAAGTCACCGATTAAGATTAGATTAATTGATTTTTCAAGTTCTAACCATGAGAAATTTGTATCTCTTGTTTCTGGTCTATCATAAAGCAAGTAAAATCTCCAATATGGTGCTGGTAAGAGTTTTAAAGCTTCATCTGCAAATAAGCCAATGTTCATGCTTTTTGAAAATTTTTTCCCTTGTTCCCAATTTAAGTATTCTGTTGCTGATATTTCATCTGGTAAGTGAAACCCTTGTTTTGTTGCGATTAACTGTGCAGGGAACATTATTGTGTGGAAAGGTATGTTGTCTTTTCCTATAGTGTAAATTTGTTTTACATCTTCTCCAAACCAATATTTTTTCCAATCGTCTTTTCCATTAAAATATTCAATTGTTGCAGAAACATAACCAAGTGCTGCTTCTGCCCAAACATAAATGACTTTACCTTCTGCTCCTTCAAATGGTGCTGGTATCCCCCATTTAAGGTCTCTTGTTATTGCTCTTGGTTTTAATCCTGCTTTAATTAAGTTTAATGTAAAGTTTTTTACATTATCACTCCATTCTGGATGAGATTTAACATATTTTTCTATTTCTGGTTGGAGTTTTTCTAAGTCAAGGTACCAGTGCTTTGTTTCTTTAAAAACTATGTTTGTTTTTCCACAAACCTTACAATGTGGATTTATTAGTTCTTCTGGCTCAAGTAAGCTACCGCATTTTTCACATTGATTTCCTTTTGCATGTTCATATCCGCATTTTGGACATGTTCCCACAATGAATGCATCAGCAAGAAAAATACCACAGTTTTCACAAAATGCTCTTTTCTCAATTTTTGTGAAAATGTAACCATTTTCTTTTATTTTTTGATATATTTCTTTTACAAATTCCTTATGTGTTTTAGATTCTGTTGAAGTGTAATTGTCAAACTTTATGTTAAACTTTTCAATTATTTCTTTTATTTTCTTATGATTTTCTTCAGCTAATTCTTTTGGTGATATGCCTTTTTTTAAAGCTTCAAATTCTGTTCTTGTGCCATGCATGTCTGTTCCAGAAACGTAAAGTATGTCGTAACCTTTTAATCTATAGTATCTTGCAAAGACATCTCCAGAAAGCAATGAACCTAATAAATTCCCAAGATGAGGAACATTTGAACAATATGGCCATGCACTGCAAACAAGCACTTTCATATGATTTGGAAAAGATTATAAGATTAAATAACTTTTTCTTTTTGATGGCTAAGGAGAAAACGCAAGGTATAACAATAGGTAAGAAAAATTTTAGTGAATGGTATGAGCAAGTTATATTAAAGTGTGGCTTGGTTGATAAGAGATTAGAACACTCTCGCGGATTTTATGGATATCCTCCTTGGGGTGCAAAGATTCTTGGAGAAATTGAAAATTTGTTTGAGAAGGAGTTAATTGATAAAAACCATCTTCCAATTAGAACACCAACTGCAATTCCAATCACTCTTTTAGAAAAGGAGAAAGAGCATGCAACAGGATTTGCTCCAGAGGTTTTTCTTATAACAAAGGGACATGGTGGAAAAGAGTTAGATATTCCAAAAGTTTTACGTCCAACTGGCGAAGCAGCAATTTATCCTTACTTTAGTTATTGGATTCAAACATACAAAGATTTACCTTTCAAGATTTTTGAAACACGACCAAGTTTTAGAGCAGAAAGAACAAATGCAATATTTCCTCTTTTAAGAACTGCAGAGTTTTATTGGATTGAAGCCCACACAGCGCAGTTAACAAACGAAGATGCGGACAAACAAGTTAAAGAAGATATGTCAATTTTTAAGAGGGTTGTAGAAGAGGAACTTGCAATTCCTTTCATGCTTTTTAAGAGGCCAGAGTGGGATAAGTTTGCTGGCGCAGATTATACTTGTGCTTATGATTCTCCTTTGCCAGATGGCAAAGTTTCTCAAATAGGAACTACACACAATTTGGGTATGAATTTTTCAAAGCCATTTAATGTTACTTATGTTGATAAAGAAAATAAAAAACAATTTTGTTATCAAACCTCTTTTGGGATGGGTGTGAGTAAAATTCTTGGAATGATTGCAGCAATCCATGGCGATGATTTTGGTCTTGTTTTGCCACCAAAGGTTGCTCCAATTCAAATTATAATTGTGCCCATTTACTATAAAGATGAAGATAAAGAAAAGGTTTTGAAACTTGCTAAGAAAGTTAAGTTAAAATTAAAACAATTTAGAATTGAAATTGATTCTCGCGATGATTACACACCAGGATGGAAATTTAATGAATGGGAAATGAAGGGTGTTCCATTTAGATTTGAAATTGGTCCAAAAGATGTTGAGAAAAACCAAGTTGTTCTTGTGAGAAGGATAGATAGAAAAAAAGAGTTTATTTCAATCGATGAGTTAAGTTCTAAATTAATTGAAAAGAAGTTTGAAGAATTAACAGAATTAATGTTTGAAAGAGCTAAGAAAGGTTTCAAAAAATCAAAAGCAAAGAACTTTGAAGATATTTTAAAGAAAATAAATGCGGGAGTCCATTTAGTTGAAATTCCATTTTGCAATTCAGAAAAATGTGTAAATAAACTAAAAGAGCAAACAATAAAGGTTAGGGGGATATTGCTTTTTGCCAATGGAGAAAACACAGTAAGCGAATGTGTTAAAAACTCTAGAAAAGCAGCTGAAGGAAAGAAATGTGCTGTTTGTGGAAAGCCAGCAAAAGAAATTGTTTGGGTTGCAAGGCAGTACTAAAACCCTTTCCGCTTCGCGCAAAGCGTTTACGGAAAAGGGAGGTTGCAGGAGTGGATGAGAACCAGCTGGTGGTTCTCATATCAGAACCTACGGTTCCGATACCTTCCTTTTTAAGCAAAAGCGCACCCTGAAAAGATAAGCAAAAGAAAAACGTGGATGATAAAATGAAAATTTTAATCACTGGTGCAAGCAGAGGAATTGGTTTAGCTGAAGCAAAGGCATTAGGGGAAGAAAACGAGTTGTTCTTGGTTGCTACTTCTATTGCTTCATTTAAAGACGAGAGTATAAAGAAACATCACTTGTTCGGCTATGATTTAAGAAAAATAAGCGAGATAAAAAAGTTTGTTGATGAACTTAAAACAAAAACAGATAGTTTAGATGTATTGATAAATAATGTTGGTATGATTGTTTTAAAGAAGTTTAAGGATATGTCTTTGGATGAGATAAACGACCAAGTTGATTTGAACCTTAAGTCACACATGATTTTGACCAAGATGTTGCTTCCTTTGTTGGAAAAAAGTAATAAAGCCCACATAGTCTTTATGTCTTCGATGGCTGCAAAGTCTGGTATAATTGGTGAAAGTGTTTATGCAGCAACAAAAGCAGGCATTTCAAAGTTTGCAGATATTTTGAGAAAAGAAATGAGAGGAAAAGCAAAGGTTTCGATTATCCATTCATGGGGTGTTAACACTTTCGGTTCTACCTCGGCAGATTTATTAAAACCTGAAGATATCGCAGACATTGTGAAGTATATTATATCTAAAGATTTTGTTGTCGAATCTATTGATGTTGGGCACATTAACCAGTGGAGAGGTGGCAACGCTCCTTGGTCGCCATAGCGTTTAGGAGAAGACTTACCAAAGAAGTTTTCCGTAAACGCTTTTGCTTGCAAAAGGGTTGGAAGGGAAAGGTTTATAAACATGGATTTAAATTTAATTCCTGTTGTTCTGGTTGATAGTATGATATCAAAAGACGAAATGAAACATGGTACAACAACTGTAGGTATTGTAACAAAAGAGGGTGTTGTTGTTGCTGCTGAAAAAAGAGCAACAATGGGATACCTAATTGCACATAAGGCTGTTACAAAAGTTATTCCAATCACAGATTCAATTGCAATGACAACAGCAGGAATGGTTGGAGACGCTCAGATGCTTGCAAAGTATTTGAAAGCAGAGATAGAATTGTACGAAACAAGAAAGAATAAAAAAATAACTGTTAAAGCAGCAGCAACTCTTTTAGCAAATATTTTGTATAGCAATAGGTTTAGCATGTTTCCATTTTATGTTCAACTTCTCTTGGCTGGAAAAGACGACACTGGATATCACTTATTCTCACTTGGGCCTGATGGGAGCAACATAGAGGATAAGTATGTTTCAACAGGAAGCGGAAGTGTTATGGCATACGGTGTTTTAGAAGATAAATACAAAGATGGTTTAAGTTTAAAAGAAGCAATTGTTATTGCTGCAAGAGCAATTAGGGCTGCTATGGCAAGAGATATTGCCTCTGGTGGCGGCATAGATGTTTACACAATAACTGAAAAAGGTATTTCAAAGGTTCCAAAAGAAGAAATAGACAAAATAGTAAAATAATTTTTCTGGGATAGTTATGAGAGAACCAGACATAATAGAACAAATTAAGGAAGAATTACCTCCAGATGCAGAAATTTCAGACATTTTGTATGAAGGTGCAAATATTGTTTTATATACAAAGAACAAGGATTTGTTTTTAAGTTCAAAGGAGGTAATTCACAACATTGTAAATAAGGTTAAGAAAAGAGTAGAGTTAAGAATGGACCCTTCTATGCTTATTCCTCCAGAAGAAACTCAAGAGATTATAAACAAGCTTGTGCCTAAAGAAGCAGGTTTAGGTGAAGCATGGTTTGATTTTAAACGTTCGATTGCAATTATAGAAGCTGAGAAGCCTGGCTTGGTTATTGGAAAAGAAGGGCAGATTTTAAATGAGATAAAAAAACAAACTCTTTGGGTGCCAAAGGTAAGGAGGTCTCCTGTTATTCAATCAGATTTGATTAGAACAATAAGACACACATTGTTCCAAAACTCAGAGTATAGAAGAGAGTTTATGCATAAGATTGGTAAGAAGATATATCATACAAAATGGAAGGTTGATCAAAATTATTGGATAAGGGTTTCTATTCTTGGAGCTGGAAGAGAGGTTGGTAGAAGTTGTCTGCTTTTACAAACACCCATTTCAAATGTTTTGCTTGATTGCGGTTTAAATGTTGCTAATCCAGAAAACGCATTCCCTTACTTTAATGCACCAGAATTTGATATCCATAAAATAGATGCTGTTGTTATTTCACATGCACACTTAGACCATAGTGGTGCGCTTCCCTTGTTATATAAATACGGTTATACAGGTCCTGTTTATTCAACAGATCCAACAAGGGATATTATGACTCTTTTACAACTTGATTACATTGATGTTATTCAACGTTCTGGAAAAAGACCAGAATATACAAGCAGGGAGATTAAGGAGATGATTAAGAACTCAATAACTCTTGATTATGATGTTGTTACAGATATAACAGCAGATGTTAGACTAACTTTTCACAATGCTGGACATGTTTTGGGTTCTTCTTTAGTACATCTAAATATTGGAGATGGTTATCATAATCTTCTTTATACAGGTGACTTTAAATATGCAAGGACAAAACTTCTTGAACCAGCATTAACAAAGTTCCAAAGGGTTGAAACTCTTATAATGGAATCAACTTATGGTTCAAAAGAAGATGTACAACCATCAAGACAAGAGAGTGAGGAGCTTTTAGTTAATGCTATTAAATCAACTATTGAGAATAAAGGAAAGGTTTTAATCCCTGTTCTTGGTGTTGGACGTGCTCAAGACATTATGTTGATTGTTGAAGAATCAATAAGAGAGAAAAAGATACCAGAGGTACCAGTTTATGTTGATGGAATGGTTTGGGATGTAACAGCAATTCACACAGCATATCCAGAGTTTATGAACCGCGACGTAAAAAAGCTTATTTTCGCAGAAGGAAAGAATCCTTTTACCTCAAAATACTTTACAAGAGTTGGTTCCCAAGAAGAAAGAGATAAACTAATACATTCAAGAAAACCTTGCATTATTATTGCAACTTCAGGTATGTTAACTGGTGGCTCAAGTGTTTATTACTTCCAAAATCTTGCTGAAAATAAAAAGAATTCAATTGTCTTTGTTTCTTATCAAGCTGAAGGCACTTTAGGTCGTAGGGTGCAAAGGGGTGAAAAGCAGGTTCCTGTTGAAACTTTTGGTGGAAAGATTGAGATGGTTAATGTTAAGTTAAATGTTTATTCAATTGAGGGGCTTTCTGGACATTCTGACAGGAACCAGCTTTTAAACTATGTTAAGAACTTAGAGCCGAAACCAAGAAAAGTTATTGTTGTTCATGGAGAGAATTCAAAGTGCTTAGAACTTGCATCAGCAGTTCATAAGCTTTTAAAGGTTGAGACAACAGCTCCAAGAAATTTAGATGTTATAAGAATAAGATAAGAAAACTATTTTAATAACGCATTCTTTGTTTTTATTATGAGGTATAGGATAAGGGTTAAAGATATTATGAATAAGAAGCCAATTGTTGTAAGTCCAGAGGCAAGTATTGGCAAAGCAGCAAGGCTCATGGCAAGGCATAAGATTGGTTCCGTTATTGTTGTTGATAAAGGAGTTATAGTTGGAATTTTAACAGAAGGAGATATTTTAAGAAGAGCTTTTATTAAAAACAAGAGTCCAACTAAAACAAGAGTTAAAGATATTATGACAAAAAATCCAATTACTTTAAGTGTTGATGATGATTTGTCAAAGGTTGCAAATATTATGAATAAAAAAGGTGTTAGAAGATTCCCAGTTGTAAGTGAAGGTAAGTTAGTTGGCTATTTAAGTGAAAAAGATTTACTTAAGATTGAGCCAAGTATTATTGATGTGCTTTTGGAAAAACTTAAAATAAGAGAGCCTGCTTTTAAATTAACATATGCTTTGAGGCGATAAAATGGAAGAGGTTGCCATAACTAAGGCGCGTGTTAAGTATAAGGGAATTTTTGATTTTGGAGATTATTATAGAATTCTATATGATTTGTTTAGAAGTATGGGATATGATGTTGAGGAACAAAAATATAAGCATAAGACTAAGCCAGAAGGAGATGAAGTTGAGATAGAGTGGAATTGTTACAAAAAAGTTGATGATTACTCAATGTTTAGAATTTTTGCTAAAACATTAATTGTTGGAATGCAAAAGGTTCCAGTACAAATTGAAGGTGTGCAAACAAAGAAGGAATTAGGAGAAGTTGAATTGGAATTAAAGTGCTTTATTCAAACTGATTATGAAAATAGATGGGAGACAAACCCACTTCTTAAGTTTCTTAAAGGTGTTTATGATGTTTACTTCTATCGTTCAACATTTGAAACATGGAAGCAAAGGATTGCAACAGAGATGCACACTGTTGAGAATGAGATAAAAGCATTTTTCCATATGCAGCGTTTCATGTAAACCCTTTCTTAGAAAGAAAGCGTTTACGGAAAGAAGGAAAAGAGAAAGAAAAGAAATTAAGATTTATCAAGCAAGTCATCTATGTCTGGCCACACGAAGAAATTTTTCTTAAATTTGTTTGGGTCTTTTGTCTGGTATTCTTTTCTTAGCAATTCAGCTTCTCTACTAAGTATAATTTCTTCTACTGTACGCATTGTTTCATCTTTATTTCTATGCAATTCCTTATCATCTTCAATTGTCCAAGAATGAATCATTGGATTAGGATTTTCATCCAATTCTTCAAGTGTTCCACGATAATTTCTCTGAGGATGTAATTGTTTTTAAACATTTCTGTTGTAGTCCCTTTAAAGTAATTAATAGAAAGGTTTATAAAGATTGTTTGCAGTTATTAGATTGGCAAGGCATGAAATCGTGTGGGCCGGTG
>JAGGWW010000034.1 GCA_021163365.1 Nanobdellota archaeon | reverse complement strand
GATATTAGAGGATATATATATCCCACATAAATTAACAGATGAAGGTATATTAATTGAAGATGAAAATGCAATTGGAATTCTTTTTGCATTTGGGTTTTTACCAAACAAATCATGGCCACAGGAAGAATTATCAGAAGATAAAAAGCCATTAGAAATTTTAAACCAACTTTCAGCAGTTAAAATAAAAGATAAGAGCGGTATTTATGTTGGTGCAAGATTAGGAAGGCCAGAGAAAGCAAAGCAAAGAAAGATGACTGGAAGGCCGCATATTCTATTTCCTGTTTCAACTCAAGGAGGAAGGATGAGAAGTTTAAATGAAGCAATGGAAAAGGGGTATGTTGAATCTGAATTTCCTGTTTTTAAATGTGATGAATGCAACACAAGAAATATTTTGCCAAAATGTGAGAAATGTGGTAAAAGATTAGAACCTTTAAGGTTTTGTGTAAAGTGTAAGAAGGAAACAACAAAGGAAACTCATTGCGGGCTTAGAACTGTTTTTTATTTAAAGCAAAAGGTTAATGTTAGAGAGAAAGTAAATTCTGTTTTAAAAAGATTAGATGTCCCAATGCCACCTCTTGTTAAAGGTGTGAGAGGAACTTCAAACAAGCTAAGGATTCCAGAGCCTTTAGAAAAAGGGATTTTAAGAGCAATTCATGGTGTTTATGTTAACAAGGATGGAACAATTAGATACGATGCAATTGAAACACCAGTAACTCATTTTAAACCAAAAGAGATTGGAACAAGTGTAGAAAGATTAAAAGAGCTAGGTTACACACACGATATTTTTGGAAAACCTTTAGAAAATGATGACCAAATTCTTGAGATTTTCCCACAAGATGTTATTTTGCCAGATTGTAAAGAGTGGCCAGACGCATCAGCTGTTGATATGATATATAAAACAGCAAACTTTGTTGATGACTTGTTAGAGAAATATTATCATGAAAAAAGGTATTATAATATCCGCTCACCAAAAGACATGATTGGGCAGTTAATCATTGCATTAGCACCACACACATCAGCTGGAATGGTTGGTAGAATCATAGGTTTTTCAAAAACACAATGTTTCTTTGCTCATCCATATTTTCATTCTGCTGTAAGAAGGAATTGCTTTGTTTCTGGAACTAATATTTACTATAAACAAAATGGAAATCTTGTTTGTGAACCAATAGATACGTTTTTCAAAAACCAAGATGGTGTTACAAAATACGATGATGATGGCACAGAGGTTAAAATATTAAACAAAGACATATATGCTTTAGGAACAGATTTAAGCGGTAAATACGAAGAACATAAGATAAAGCTTGTTTTTAAAAGAAAACACAAAGGAAAGGTTATTAAAATCATAGCTGAAAATAACCAAGAAGTAACAGTTACTCCAGAGCACAGGTTATGGGTATTTAATCTTAAGAAGAAAAGGCTTTTTGAGAAACGTGCAGACAATATATCAAAAGATGATTTGCTTTTATCATTAGATAAAATAAAACATAAACCTAAAGACATCACTTTATATCTTCCAGAAATATTTTCCAACTACGAAAATGTTGTTGTGAGAACAAATAAGAAATTCGCAAAGAGGTTGATTAAAGAGCTCGGAACTAAGAAACTTGTTAAGTTATTTGGCAATAAGAGAAAGTTATTTAACTATCTTTATAGGAAACCATATAGCATACCTCTTAAGATTTATTTGGATTTGAAAAAGATAATTAATTTCAAAGAAGATAAATTCAGGATTGCATTTAAAAGAAATTTTGCTTCTTTACCTTTAAGCATAACTGTCAATAAAGAATTTGCAAGGTTTTTGGGTTATTATGTTTCTGAAGGTTGGCTATGGAAGTCAAAGAATAAAGGAAAAGAATCTTATCACATTGGTTTTGCAGCTTGCGATAAATCAATAAAAGCAGATATAAAGAAGATAATCAAAAAGTTGTTTAACATTCAAGTATATGAAGCAAAGAACACACTCACAATTACTAATAAGTTATTGTTTGAGTTAATGAAATATCTTAATGTTGGTGAAAAAGCGAATAAGAAAAGCATACCAAATGTGATATATAATTCTAATGAAGAAGTTATATTTGAATTTCTTAAAGGTGTTTACCAAGGTGATGGTTCTATCACAATGCATGAAATAAAATACACAACTGTTTCTAAGAGACTTGCAGACGAACTTTACTTTTTACTAACTCTTTTAGGAATGAAACCAACTTTTAAAATTGAAAAGGAAAAGAAAATAACTTCTGGTTTAGTTTATAATAAAAATCCACCAAGGGTTGATGTTTATTACATTTCACTTTATTCAAACGACGTTCTTTTGTTTTCAAATAAAATTAGGTTAATTGGGAAAAAAGGAAATATGCTTAAGAAGATTTCAACTAAGACAAGAGTTAGAAAGATTAAGATTCATAAAGATGTAAGGGTTCTTAAGATAAAAGAAATTTCTAAGCACGATTACAATGGTTATGTTTATGATATAGAGTTAGATGATAAAAATAAGGTGTTTGCATGTGGAAGCGGACTTTTATTATCCCACAATTGTGATGGTGATGAAATTGGTTTCATGCTCCTCATGGATGCGCTTCTTAATTTTTCAAGGCAATACTTGCCAGACGCTAGGGGAAGCAGACATATGGATGCACCATTGGTTCTAACAACAAGGCTTATCCCAGAAGAGGTTGATGATGAAGTTTTCAACATGGACATCTGCGATATTTATCCAATAGAATTTTATGAAGCAACAGAAAAATGGAGCTCTCCTTATGATGTAAGTATTAAGCAAGTTAAGGACACCTTAGGTAAGCCAGAACAATATAGGGGTTTTATGTTTACGCATCCAGTTGATGATATGAATTCTGGAAATAGGGTTTCTTCTTATAAAACTTTAACTTCTGTAGCGGACAAGGTTAAAAAGCAAATGGAGCTTGCTGAAAAAATAAAAGCAGTTGATAAGTCTGATGTTGCAAAGATTGTTATTGAAAAGCATTTCTTGAAAGATATAAAAGGGAATTTAAGAAAGTTTTCAAGGCAGGAGTTTAGATGCATAAAATGTAATGAAAAATATAGAAGGATTCCTTTAATTGGTAGGTGTTACAAATGTGGCGGAAAGCTTGTTTTAACTGTCGCAGAAGGAACAGTTTCAAAATACCTTGAGCCATCATTAAATCTTGCAGAGAAATATTCTTTACCAAGTTACTTAAGACAGACATTGGAAATTTTAAAAAGAAGAGTTGAATCTGTATTTGGTAAAGAGAAAACAAAACAAAAAGGTTTAAGCGAATTTTTCGGTGGTTAAATGAAAGTTGTTGTTGCTTCAAAAAATCCTGTAAAGATTAACGCAGTGAAAGAAGTATTTAGCGAAATTTTTGGTGATGTTGAAGTTTATAGCAAAGAGGTTGATAGTGGTGTACCAAATCAACCCTTTAATGAAGAAACAATAAAAGGTGCAATAAACAGAGCAGAAAAAGCAATGGATAAGGATTTTGATTTTTCTGTTGGTATAGAAGGTGGAATAATAAAGCTTGGAGACAAATATTACAATCTTGGGTTTATAGCAATTTTAGATAAAAATGGAAACTTATGTACAGGAACTTCTGGTTGGTTTGAATGTCCAGAAAAGGTTTTGAAAGAAATTAAAAAAGGAAAAGAATTAGGACAAGTAATGGATGAGTTTATTGGAGAAAAAGATGTAAAGAAAAAACAAGGCGCAATTGGTGTTTTTACAAAAGGGAAAGTAACAAGGAAAGAGCTTTACAAACATGGAATTTATATGGCTCTTTGTAGATTCTTAAACAAGGAGGTATTTGAATGAACATTGAAAATTTCATAGAAAAAACAGCAAAAGGCGCTGGAAAGATTCTTATGAAACATTTTGGAAAGCTTAAACACATTGAACCAAAAGGCAGGAGAGATGTTGTCACAGAAGCAGATAAGCTTTCTGAGAAATTTATAATCTCACAAATTAAGAAAAAATTTCCAAATCACGCAATTCTTGGAGAAGAAACTGGAATGCATGGTAAATCAGAAAACTTATGGGTTATTGACCCGCTTGATGGAACAAAGAATTATTCAATAAGAAATCCATTTTTTAATGTTTCAATTGCTTTTCTACAAAATGGCGAAATAACAAATGCTGGTGTTTATGCACCTTTTCTTGATGAGTTTTACTATGCAGAAAAAGGCAAAGGTGCAACTTTAAACAAAAAAAGAATTCATGTTTCAGATGTTTCTGATTTAAAAAATTCTTTTGTTCAATTCTGCCGCGGTGTTTCAAACAAAGCAATTAGGAATTGCTCAAAGATTTATTCGCATTTACTTCCAAAGGTTTTAGCTTTGAGACAACAAGGTGCAGCAGAACTTGAAATGTGTTTTGTTGCTGCTGGAAGAACACCAGTTTATTACATGAATGATTTTAACACACCATGGGATGTTGCAGCAGGAACTTTAATTGTAAGAGAAGCAGGCGGCAAAGTAACAAACTTCAAAGGCGAAGAATTTAATTTATTTAAACACAAAAACATAATCGCAAGCAATGGCAAAATTCACGAAAAAATAATGAAAGAAATTAATAAAGCACTACAACGTGTTTAATTGTTTAAGATATGGTTGTGCAATTTCTTCCAATTCCCGATCTGCTTTTACTCCATATTCTATGGCTTCTTTTATTCGTGTAGAATATTTGCTTAGTTCTTTGTTGTATTTGCTTGCCTCTGCTAATGCAATTCCCGCTCTAAATTTAACAAATGGTTGATCCACTGTTAGTAATCTTAGTAACCCACCAATCAACTCTTCGCTTGCACCTTTGTTAACTTTGATACACTCCCTGGAGATTGTTGCTAAGTAATCGAGCAAATTTCCCTGCAATGAAGAAAGTTCTAAATATGTTGAAGAATATCTTGGGTGTTCATCCCTTTCCCGTTTTGCTTCTTCCAATATGTCATCAATGCTTTTAACTAAAAATTCCTCTGAGTCTCCAATCCCCTTATCTTCTACAAGCCTTCTGTATGCTGGCACAATTACATTATCTATTACATCCCAATCTTCGTTAATTGTGAATCCAATACCTGTTTTTATAACATGTGTTGGTTGAAATTCTTCGAATGAGATATAAGCGTATTCTGGCGACCTTTTTAGCTCAACGCTTGCATTTCCAATAGAATAATTTATTCCTTCTACTACATTTTGAGGCACTCCTTCTTTCCTTTTCACCTCTTTTTTCACACTTCGAGGAGCGCCAGTTTTGCTACACCCCATAATCATCACCTCAAAGTAGTATTAACAATACCACCTTAAAAAACTTTTTAAAACTCTTAAACAGTTTATTAGTTTAAGTGTTTGTTACTAAATTAACAAAAAGCTTAAATATTCTAATTTTTGTTAATACATTAACATGTTCACAGAAGACATAGTTAATGACTTAAAAAAGAACTTCGAAGAGTTTTATGAAAATGCTAAAGATGCTTTTTCAAAGAAAAGATATAATCCTGCTGTATCTGACGCATATAAAGCCATAACAATACTTGCAGATATTAAAATATACCAAACTCTTGGATTTTTACCAAAGAACCACACAGAGATTTAACCTGCTAAAGAGAAATTTTAAACCCCTTTACAATATGTTACTTAGTGTTTTCAAAAAATATAGAGAGAGACTATAATCTAAGAATGGAAAGAAAAGATGCTAAGGAGATGATAGATTATGTTGAAGAATTTAAAAAAGCTTTCAAAGTTGAGTAAAGAATTTTATAAGAGAGGAAGAGAAGTAGTTGATATTATTCTTTTTGGTTCAGTTGTTAGGGGTAAAGCTAAACCAAGAGACATAGATGTTTGTATCATCTTTAGAGAAAAGATAAACATGAACTTAGTTGGAGAGTTTGAGAAAAAAACAGGTGCTCATGTTAGTTATTTGACTGTTGATAACTTTTTTACAAGGAAGCACGCATTAGTCAAAACTCTTATTTTTGAAGGACATAGTCTAATTACAGGTAAAAGATTGTACGAATACTTTGGAATGCGGCCATTTGTTTTTTATTCATATAAGCTAACGGGGTTATCTCCTTCTAAGAAAACAATGTTTTTAAGGTCATTGAAAGATATTTTTAGTGAGATAAAACCAATCTCTCTTGGTAAGGCAACTTTTTTAGTAGATTTAAAATATGATGAGAAAATAAAAGAACTTTTGGATTTTTGGAATATCGCATATGTTAGAAAAAGAATATTGGAAACCTTTTAAAACTATTTTTCAGTTTATTAGTTTATGGATGAGCTAAGGAAACTTGGATTTACCCTTTATGAATCAAAGATTTTGAGCTACATGCTTAAAGAGGGAAGATGGCTTTCAGCAGAGGAGATATCAAAGAACTCACGAGTGCCAAAGACAAAGATATATTCAATTCTTATTTCTTTAGAGAAAAAAGGTTTAATTAAAACAACACCAGGAAAACCAAGAAGGTTTCTTGCAAAAAAAGAAGAATTTTTGTCACAATTAAGAAAATTAAAAAAAGAAGAAATAAAGAAAAAAGCTGAAGAACAAGAGATGTTAATTAAAAATTTAGCAAAACAGCTTCCAAAAGCGCTAAAATACGAAGAGGTTGAAGTAAGATACTTTACAGATTCGGAAGAGTATTGGAAAGCATATTTAAAAGAAGTTAATAAGTTCAAAAAAGGAGATGTTTACCGAGTTATAAATACTGTTAGATTAACTTTTGGTTTATTAAAAGAAGAAATAGAAGAAATTCCTTCATTGAAAAAATATGCAGGAACAGAGCCAGCTTTAGCAAAAGGAGCAAAACTTCATTATATCTTAAATCCAAAAACAATTGTTCAAAGGACAAAAGAGGAGCTAAAAGATAAAGAATTGGTTAGAAAATCAATAAACCAAATGCTTAGAAAGATGCATTCTTTAAGAAAACAAATACTAGTAGATATCCATCCAGCATTCAAGAATCTTTTAGTTGTCATAATGAAAGACTGTGTTTGCTTTGAATTTTATGGAAAAAGTTCTGTTTCAATTTCAAGCGCAATTATGATTTTCAGCAAAAAAGTTGTTGAGGATTTCTCAAATTGGTTTGATGCTTTATGTTCGAAGAAGCACGATCCAGAAAAAGATTTTAATAAATTCAAAAAAGAAATTTTAAAGTGGTTATAAAAGAAAATTTTAAAATTATGAGTAACAGACTATAAACTAGGTGAATTTATGGTTAAGATTTATGTAATTGACAACGGTGGACAATGGACACATAGAGAATGGAGGGTGTTAAAGTATCTGGGTGTTGACACAAAGATGGTTCCCAATACTTTACCGCAAAATGAATTGAGAGATGTCGATGCCCTTGTCTTTTCTGGAGGCTCTCCAAGAATTTCTTTTGAAGATTATAAACTTGGAAATTTAGAAGATTATATGAATTTAGGAGTTCCAATTTTAGGTATTTGTGTTGGCATGCAGTTTATAGCAAAGTTTTTTGGTGGAGAGTGTGGAAGTGCAGATATTCCAGAATATGGGAAAACAGAAATAAAGATTCTCAACTTTGATGATTTATTTGACGGACTGCCAAAGAGGTTTACGGCATGGGAAAGCCATAATGATGAAGTAAAGCAAACAAATTTAGAAATACTTGCAAGCTCACAAAACTGTAAAATTCAAGCTATAAAACATAATAGTCTTCCAATATATGGTGTTCAATTCCATCCAGAAGTTGAGCACACAGAATACGGTGTTAAAATTTTTGAAAATTTCATAAGGGCTGTAAAAAGGTGAAAAATGGCTGAAGTGAAAGTTGAATTTGAAAATAAAAAAGGCCAAAAGCTTGTTGGAGTTTTGCACGAGCCAAAGGAAAAAACAGACAAAATTGTAATTATTGTTAATACTTTTACAGGCGACAAAGATTATCAGCCTATTATAAAAGATTGCGCAGAATTTCTTTCAATGAATAAAATAGCTGTTCTTAGATTTGATTTTGCAGGTACAGGCGAAAGCGAAGGAGATTATAAGGATGCAACAATTTCAAGCGAAGTTGAAGATTTAAAATCAGCAATTGATTTTGTTGAAGAACATGGTTATAAAAAAATCGGATTAATAGGTTTTAGCATGGGTGCAACTGTTGCAATTATTGCTTATAATTCCAAGATAAAGACATTAGTTCTTTGGAGCCCACTTTTAAACCCAAAGATTATGTATGAAAGGTATATGAAGAGATTTGGAGATGAATTTAAAATAAAAGGATTTATTCTTAAAGAAAGAAGGATAGATAAGAAAAAAGTGAGAGTTGGATATAACATGATTAAGGAATGGAAAAATCTTAACATGAAACCATTTCTTGAAACTGTTGATTGTCCTGTTTTAGCTTTTATTGCAGAAGATGACAAAGAGATTTGCAATCGCGAAGAAAACTTAAAGTTATTTAAGCTAATGCCTCATGAAAAGAACAAACTTGTTATTGTTAAAGATGCTGACCACGATTTTTTAGATTCTGAAAAAGCAGTAAAGGTCATTGATTTAACAAAGAAGTGGATTAGAAAGTGGCTGTAATTTCATTTAACTTTTCAACCCAGTGTTGATAATTTACAAAAAGAAATACATTAAAACAGGAATAACTAAAGAGCCCATACAATGAGACAGGTTTGTTTTTAATTTCATTGCAAGCATTCCAATTCCAGTTGAAAGTATTAAAAATAAAACACCAAGAAAGCCATCAAAGTAAAAGCTCGCAAACAAAATTGCTAACGCAACAAATAATGAAAGTATTTTATAATTTATTTTTTCAGAAAATCCAACAAAGATTTTTCCAAGCTTTAATGAAATAAAGTAACTAATTATACCAACAGATAACAATATAATAAGTGAAATTACAAATGTTTTAAAATCAAAAGAAAAAAGCCCACCAATTATTTCAAGAGAACCAATTCTTGCTTTTCCAATTGTAAATAACAAAACCATGCTTAAGATTATATCAAATCCAGATATTGCACCAATTGCAATTAGAAAATCTTCTTTGCTTTTTAAAAACCCTCGAGAAAACAAAGATGCTTGCGAAGGCCCTATTGCTGGTATAAAAGCAAGTATGAATGAAGAAAAAAGCGCAGCAATTGTCCCTTTGCATATGCTTTTCTTTTGAATTTTAAACCTATATGACTTGATTTGTCTTTCAATCTTTTGATTTATTTGTAAAAGAATTGATATACCAAAGAAACCAGTTAAGAGAATTAGCAATGGTTGATTTAAGTGTTTTAGTCCAAAGTAACCAACTACACCAGATAAAATAAAGATAAGCAAAGCAGCGATTTTGTTTTTATCTCTTATAATTAAATATAATACAACAACAGCTAAAGCATATGGAACAAATCTCTTTATGTTTGAATAGATGAATGGAACAATTTTTATCAACAAAGGGGATAAAACAATCCCAACAATTAATGAAACAATAAGTCCAACAGTACAAAGCTTTAGTGCCACAAGAGCTTTACCTTCTTTAACAAATCTAAAAATTGGATGCATAGCAAGAACATTTCCTTCTTCTGGGACAAATAAGAAAATAGACCTAAGGAATTCAAAAAATTGAGATGATATTAGCATTGATATAACCAATGGCAACAACCAATAATCTGTGTATTGTGAAACAATAAGTGTTGTTATGAAATTATGGTGCATTCCAGGAACTAAACCAGAAACAAGACCAAGTAAAATACCAATTGCTATTGCTGTTGCTTGGTTCACTTTTTAATAAAAGAACTTAAATTTTTATATCCCTTTTTCTTTACAAGAATAACATCTTCTATTCTAATTCCAAATTTTTCCTTAAAATACAATCCTGGTTCAATTGTTAAAACATTTCCAGCTTTTAGAATGTCTTTGCTATCTTCTGAAATATTTGGAAGCTCATGAACATCTAAACCAACACCATGCCCGCTTGAATGTAAAAAATATCTTTCCAAATTGTATTTTCTAAAAACATCTCTTATTATTTTATCAATGTCGCTTGCTTTTACACCTTCTCTTATTAAAGAAATTGCTTTCTCTTGCGCTTCTAACACAATGTTATACACTTTTTCTTTTGTTTTGTCTTTTTTAATTATAAATGTTCTTGTAATGTCAGTTATGTATTCCTTATACTTTGGGCCAATGTCTATTAGAAGCAAGCTTTTAACTTTCTTATTTGATGGTTTTTTATGTATGCCAGCACTATTTTCATCAGATTGAACAATGCAAAACTCATCTCCATAGTTATCCAAAAAGAATTTCTTTAGTTTTTTCCATATCTCTATTTCTCTTTTCCCACGTTTAGCAATTTCAAAAGCCTCGTTTGCTATCTTAGTTGCTTTTTTAATATATTCTACTTCATTTTTATCTTTAACAGAGCGCAATGATAAGATGTCGCCGTAAATATCATAAAACTTCCCTTTGGCTAATTTTTTTAAAGATTTCAAAAAAGAAACACTTGCATTGCTCTCATAACCAATTTTTCCATTTAAAATTTCCTTCATTATCTCTATTTTTTCTTTTTTGCTTTTGTAAACAATTTTACTAAATCCTTTTATGTTGTCAGAATCAAGAACACTTGTTATAATAACAGGCTTTCCTTTTCTTGGAACTATTAAAAATCCGTTGTCTGCTTTTAAGTTTGTTAAATATAAAACATCGCTTTTATCTTTAACAAGGGCAACATCTATCTGCTTGTTTCTAAGTATTTTTTGAAATCTTGATATTCTTGAAGCCATTTTACAACACCAATCTTCCTCTTTTTTCTTTTTTTCAAAACCTTTATTATTTCATCAACAATTTCACTTATTTTCTTATTTGTCGTGTTAATTTCGTGAACTTTGTGCCCAATTTCAACTGCTTCTATTAAGCAAACATCAAGGATTTCTGCCAAAATGTTTTCTTTTATCTTTTCTTTTGAATATTTTCTTTTCTTTAGCCTTTTTTCTAACTCTTTTGGGTTGCACCTTAAGACAACACACAAGTCAACAATTTTCGGAGAAATAAAATGAGAAAGATGAGAAGGAATGATGTAATTTCCATCTTTTATTTGCTTTTTAATAACTTTTGTTAGCTTTGACTCATCAACAACATAAGATTTTGCTTTTTTATCATATGTAACAACAATATTATTTTCTTTTGCTATTTTTTCTAAGTCAACTAATTTTGCATTTAATTTCTTAGATAATTCTTTTGCAACACTACTTTTCCCAACACCCGGAGTACCACTTATTATTAAAAGCATTATGAACTCACAACTTCAATTGGCATGCCAACTCTTTTTTCAAGGTTTCTTATTCTCTTCCCACTTTTCCCAATTATTTTTTTGATTTGCTTTTTCTTTGCATAAATGAAGACAACACCATTTTCAATTCTTATTTCCACATCCATCCTTAACTCTCTTTTAATTTTCTTTATTATGTCTTCTCTTGGTGTCACAG
>JAGGWW010000024.1 GCA_021163365.1 Nanobdellota archaeon | reverse complement strand
TGACTAATATCTTAAGCTTTGGCTGCCGAAACAATCCACCATCAGTATCTACTAAAACACCCATAATAAACTTAAAACTTCTATTAAATAAAAATCTTATTAAAAAGGAAAACTTTAAAAGCAATAGAAAATAATCAATTGTTATAAAAAATGTGAGAGAGGTTTTAGAAATGGAGATAACAAGACCTTTGGATTTGTTAAACAGTGCAAAGGACAAAAAAGTAATGGTTGAATTAAAAAACGGAAAACAATTTGTTGGAAAATTAGTTGCTTTTGACATGCACATAAACACGGTTTTAGATGAAGCAGAAGAGATGGAAAACGGAGAAACAAAAAGAAAGATTGGTAAAGTGTTTCTAAGAGGAGACACCATAATACTAATTTCTCCATCTGATTAAGGTGATTTTATGACAAAAGGAACACCATCCATGGGTAAACGTAGCAAGGGTAAGAGCCACATAATTTGCCGTAGATGTGGGAAACGTTCTTATCACGTTACAAAAAAAGTTTGCGCAAGCTGTGGCTATGGAAAAAGTTCTAAGTTAAGAAACTACAGCTGGGCAAAAAAGAAATAAAAAATTATTTCTCGCGTAATAAATCTTCTACTGGCGGTTCCAAGTTAAGAATTGGAAAGTTTTGAAGAGCTTTAAACACAATACTGATTGGCACACCGTTAATAGATAAAGAACCTTTTATTTCACCGTACGCACCGTCGAACAAACCATTGTTAATAGCTGGTAAAATATTTCTAGCATAAACAGTTGCTTGAGCACTATTAACACCAGCTTGCTCAAACGCTTTTGTAAGTGTTGATATATCAACATTTATTACATCTTTTTTATCAGCAGCTTCTGGCAAATCATCATCTGCTATTCTTCTATACATATCTAAAAGTGTTCCAGTAATTGCACTTATCTCCTCTTCTTCTGCACCATACATACCAAGAGCCACAACAGTTTCTAATTCGTGGGGGGGCTCTGCATCGCAACTCTCACAAAATTCTTTAATTGAAAGAAAGTCAATCATTGATTGTGGATAATTTTCTTTTGGTAATTCTTCTTTACTTATTGGGTCAACAAGTACGTATCTTGCTAAGTTTCCTTCCTTGCTTTTCTTCAAATAATAACTAACAATGTGATTTCCAAGAATACTAGAATAAAATTCCATTAATGGTTTAACAGCTTCTGCAACTAAATCATTTAATCTTAAAATATCTGTTATTTCTCCACGTTCAAATCTTTCTTTTATTGGCTTAATGTATTGTGATATAACAGTTGCAATAGTTATCTGCATTTGTGGGTTTATCTCTTCATCAATTTCTTCTTCATCAAGTTCTTCAAACAAAAGATTCAAATCTGGCAATTCCTGAAGTTCTCTAACTTTTGAATAAATTTTTCTTGCATCACCAATATCAACACCAAAGTAAGATAAAGTTGATGGTGTAATCTCTTCTAATTGGATATTGTTTTTATGTAAGTGTAATGCAACATCAATTGGAATACCAAGTTTAGAAGCACTTGAAATAAAATCATCTAATGAACTTTCAATATACTCGTTTGCTTTACGATGAATTGCTTTAGCAATCATTTGATTTCCAATAACTTCTGAAAGTTCACTAACATCTGCGTTTGCAACATCTTCAGGAAACAAATATCCATTATCAAAAAGTGTTGAAGCTGTTGCTTCACCAACAAATGGAAGGCATCTTAAAAAAGAACCATTGTAATGTTCTTTGACATATTCTCTTGCATTTTCAATTACCAAACTTGGTGCATCAATGCCATACAAATCATCTGGATTTGCTCTTGCAACTTCAATAGCAGTCTTAAAACCCATTTCTTCTAATATTCCCCCTCTTACAGGTCCAACACCTTTTATTTCATAAACAGAAGGTAAATTAACATCTTCATAATCTCTCATGATGTCACCACCATATAGAAGTTTTAAAATTTGAATATATAAAGATTTTGGTGATTGAGAAGACACTACTATAAAGACATAACATAAGAAAGATTTAAATACGCTTTTGGCTTTGTTTTACAAGGGTGATACAATGCCAGAGTATACTACAAACTTTAAAGGTAAGGAGATTAGAACACAATTAACTCAAATAATGGATTTAGAAATTGAAGTAAACAACATAAAAACACCTGTGAGAGTTAAATATGAACTTGGTACATGGGAAGATGAAAAAGAAGTAGAATTCATTCTTCCAGGATTAGAATTAAGCACAGGAATTGGCATGATAGCAAGATTTGGAAAAAGAGCAGGGGAATCATACAGAGAAGTAAAAGGATTTAATCAATATTACCATGATAGTGAATTGGAAAGCTTTTTCACAGAAAAAATCTTTCCAAAAGTAAAAGATGAATTGCCAGACTACATGATTGAACTAGTTAATCAAAGAGGGTAATTATATAAAGAAATAAAATTGCTGAGGTATTTGTTAAAGTATTCAATAGTTGTCTTTGTTTGTTCATCAACCCTAATCTCTTTTGAAACGCGAGACAAGAAATCAATTAAAAAACTTATATCAGAACAAGCTTTAAGATAAGCAATATCACCGTCATTATATTGTAAGACAATTTCAAAAGAGCTTCCAAGAAAACCTGTCTTTCCTTTTAAAATTGTTTGTATTTGATTATCTGTATTGTATCTAGTATAGTTTGTCTTTTTTCCAGGAGCAAAGGTTCTTACAATGTTTTCAATCTTTTCTTCTAAGGTTTTGTAATCATCAAATCCGCGAATTTCTAAGTTAATACAATACTTTGGAAATGAAATAAATGATTTTGAAATCTCTTTTGACTCCAACATCTTAGCTTCCATGGAGTAGTAAAAAAGCAGTTGAAATATTTAAAGTTTATCTTCAAAATTCATCCAAAGACACTCAAAAGATGTTGGGCAGAAATTAAGCGAGTAGATAAAACCGAAACCTTTATAAATCACTTCAACTTTTCCTTTTTAAATATTTCGGGGGCTGATTTGATGAAACTAACCAGAATTACAAAATGTCCTGAATGTGGTTCTAAAAAACTTTATTGGGACAGAAACCGTGGAGAAGTCATCTGCAGGTCTTGCGGAATGGTAATTGAAGAAAGATTAATTGATTTCTCTCAGGAATGGCGTGAATTTGATTCAGAGCAAGGCGAATCAAGAAGAAGAGTTGGTTCTCCATTAACATTTACAAAGCATGACAAAGGACTTTCAACAAAAATAGGAAAAGCAGGCGACTTAACAAAGATGAAGGCATCAGAAAGAAGAAGTGTTTACAGAATGAGAAAATGGCAAACAAGAATATCAACACCAATTGAAAGAAACCTAAAATATGCATTAGCAGAACTAAAGAGAATAGCTTCATTCTTAGATGTACCTAAAATTGCAGAAGAAGATGCAGCCATGATATATAGAATGGCAGCTGAAAAGGGGCTTGTACGTGGAAGAAGCATGGAAAGCGTTGTTGCAGGAGCTCTTTATGCAGCTTGCAGAAGACACGGTGTACCAAGAACACTTGATGAAATTGCAAATGCATTCCCACTTGATAAAAAAGAAATAGGAAAAACATACAGATTCATATGCAGAGAACTAAGAATAAGAATATTACCAACCTCGCCATTAGACTACATACATAGATTTGCAGCAGAACTTAATTTAAAGCCAAAAACAGTTTCAAAAGCAACAGAAATAATCAAAAAAGCAACAAAGATGGAGATAACAAGTGGGAAAGGTCCAATGGGAATTGCAGCAGCAGCACTTTATGTTGCAGCCTTGCTTTCAGGAGAAAAGAAAACTCAAAGAGATGTTGCAGATGTTGCTGGAGTAACTGAAGTAACAATTAGGAACAGATACAAAGAGTTGCTTGAAAAATTAAAATTAGAAGACAAAATCAAGAAAATAAGAGAGAAAGAAGGACGCTAATTCTTTTTGAATTTTAATTTTTTATAATTTGTCTTGAAACCTTTTGGTGATATATGGCTTCTGCATGCAAGATAACCTTTATTTTTTAACTTCTCGACAAATTCATTTATTTTCTCTTCTTTTATTAATTCACGTGTTTCATAAAAGAAGGGAAGATTAACTTCTGCTTCTCCAAGAAGAATTTCTAAAAACTTCTTATGCTTTTGCTTTAACACATCTATGGACAATTTTTTGGTTGGTTTAATCATTTTCTTAATCAAGTCTTTGTCCCACAAGTTGCCAACAAAAAGAGGCCCAGCAAAAGAAAGCTTGTTCTTACATTTGCATTTCTCATGCATCTCAAACTTTGTGGCAAACCTTTGTTTGCATTTTTCACAGTAATACACAAAACCAATGTTTTGCAGCACATCTTTAACATAACCCCTTCTTGATTGAAAATATACTCTGTAGTAATGTTGTGTTGCATGTGCAAAAATTGGCTTTAAAGAAACATTTTGCTTTGCAGCTATCTCAATAACTGCTTTTGTTAAAATCCTTAATCCAAGCTCATGTCCAAAGTTTACTTTAAGCGGAAAAGAACCATATTTTCTAAAACAAGTCCAAGGATAAACACCAAAAAGAGGTGCTGTGTCTGTTGCTGTAACAGCAAGAATTCCATTTTTCTCAAGTCTTGGAATTGCTTGATACACATATGTGATTGGAGAACCAAATGGGTCAATATCTATAAAATCAAATTTTTCTTTTGTTGTAACCAATAGCTCGTCAGCCCTTTTGTTTGTTATATCTAAAGGTTTAATACCATTTAGCTTAACATTCTTCTTAATTAGCTTAACAGCTTCTTTGTTAATATCATTAAACCAAACCTTTGCACCTGCTTCTTTTGCTAAGCGAAGTCCGCGAGCACCACTTGCTGCAAGTAAGTCAAGGACTTTTTTCTTTTTAGTTGCAAGAAGAAACAAAACCGAAAGGTCTCTGTCAAACTCCTTTGCTGGATTATAAAAAACTGGAAGCTTTTTTGAAATTTTTCCTAGAGATGCGTAAAACTCTGTAAAACCTTCTTTCACTAAATCATACTTCATAAAAAAATCAAAAACCTATATAACTTAAAAACCTGTTTATTTTCTTATGATAACTTACTACAAGAGGACAGTAAAAGATGAAATATTATTAAAGTTAGCAGAATACAAAATAGGATGCTGGATAAATGTAATTAACCCAGATTCTAAGGAAATTGATTACTTAGTTAAAAAGTTTGAATTAGATAAGCAGAACTTAATTGCTGGATTAGATGAAAATGAAATGCCTAGAATAGAAATTGCAGAAAAAAAGATATACATATTCGTTAAAGGACTTTCTCCAGAAAATGAGCTTAAAACATTTTTAATAGTGATATCAAAAGACTTCATACTAACACTTTCAAAGGAAAAATTAAAAGTTATAGAAAAAATCATAAATGGAGAAATAACAATATACACAACCCAAAAACTAAAAAGCTTAATCAAAATACTATCTCATCTTAACAAAGAATTTGAAAATGCTACCTTAAAAATAGTCAAAGAAGTTAGGTCAAGAAGGAAAAAAATTAGAGAACTTAGGGAAAGCGATGTAAATCTTCTCTTAGAGTACGAAGAAACACTAAACAATTTTGTGCATTATTTTTATCACATTTTAATACTTTACAACAGAATGTTAAAAAGAATAAAATTCTACGAGGAAGACAAAGAAATAATTGAAGACCTAATAATTGAAGCAAATGAAGAATTCAACTTATGTAAATCGTCTTTAAAAACAATTTCAAACATAAGAAATCATTACATGATTTTGCTTTCTAATAAACTCAACAGGGTAATTACAATATTAACTCTTGTTACAATATTCATAAGCATTCCTGCTGCAATTTCTGGAATTTATGGCATGAACATAAAGCTTCCTTTGCAGAACAATCCTTTTGCATTTTATTATATAATATTTTTAAACATCTTAATCTGGATTGGCTTTGTTGCTTATTTGATAAAAAAGAAAATAATTTAAAATCATTTCTTGAGCTTCTTATGGCAGAACCACCAGTCAAAGCAATTATATTCTTTAGTGCGCTTTGCTGCTGTTTTCTCATCTGTTGCAGGTGGAATGATTATCTCATCTTTAATTAATTCATTATTAGGCCAATTTGCTGGAGTTGCATAACCTTTGTCAGCTGTTTGCAATGCTTTAACTAATCTTAAAATCTCATCAATGTTTCTTCCTGTTTCCTGCGGATAGTAAAGAATTGCCCTGATAATCCCTTTTGGGTCAACAATAAAAACAGCCCTTACAGTATTG
>JAGGWW010000021.1 GCA_021163365.1 Nanobdellota archaeon | reverse complement strand
AGAAGTGGCCCGGCGGAGATTTGAATTCCAGAGCTTTCTTTCCAAGTTTTATGAAAGAAAGGCTTCTCCGGACCTCACGCTTATCAGGCGTGCGCTCCACCAGGCTTCGCCAACCTTTCCGTCAACGCTTTGCGCGAAGCGGAAAGGGTTGTAAGCTACCGGGCCACAAAAAATCAGATAGAAATCTTTATTTAAAAAGTTATCTTTAAATTATCCTATGAAAAGGCTATTTACATCCGAATCAGTAACGGAAGGGCATCCAGATAAAATCTGTGATCAAATATCTGATGCAATATTAGATAAACTAATAGAACAAGATAAAAATTCGCGTGTTGCTGTTGAAACACTTGCAACACGAGGGTTAATATTGATAGCTGGTGAAGTGACAACAGATGGATATGTTGATGTTCAAGCAACTGCAAGAAATGTTGTAAGAAAAGTTGGTTACACAAAACCAGAGTATGGATTTGACTTTGATTCCTGTGCAGTTTTAGTTGCATTGCATGAACAATCGCCAGACATAGCAAGAGGCGTTGTTAAAAAAAGAATGGGTGCTGGTGACCAAGGAATAATGTTTGGATATGCAATAAATGAAACAGAAGAATTAATGCCATTGCCAATAATGCTTGCGCATAAACTTGCAATGAGATTAGCTTACGTTAGAAAAGAAGAAATACTTGACTGGATTCGTCCAGATGGAAAAACACAAGTAACAGTTGAGTATGAAAATGAAAAACCAAAAAGAGTGCATACAGTTGTTGTATCAACGCAGCATTCTCCAGATGTGAAAATAAAGAAAATAAGAGAAGACATCAAAGATTATGTTATAAAACCTGTTTTAGAAGAATGGATTGACAAAAAAACAAAGTATTTTATAAACCCAACTGGAAGATTTGTGATTGGTGGCCCAGCAGCAGATACAGGAGTTACTGGAAGAAAAATAATTGTTGACACATATGGTGGTTTTGGTGCACATGGGGGTGGATGCTTTTCTGGAAAAGACCCCTCAAAAGTTGATAGAAGTGCAAGTTACATGGCAAGGTATATTGCAAAAAACATTGTTGCTGCTGAATTAGCAGAAAAAGTAGAAGTGCAATTAGCTTATGCAATTGGTGTTTCAAAACCAGTTTCAGCCATGGTAAATACATTTAACACAGGAAAACTACCAGACGATAAACTCACAGAAATAATAAACGAAGTTTTTGACATAAGTCCATCTGCAATTATAGAACATTTAGATTTACTAAAACCAATCTATGAAAAAACAGCGGCATACGGTCATTTTGGAAGAAAAGAATTTCCATGGGAAAAAACAGACAAAGTAAGAGAACTTAAAAGTTACATATAAATTCCATGCTTTACTTTAAAATATTTTCCGCAAAAAAAGCATTGAACTCTTTTATTCATTAAATCTTTCTTATTTCTTGGAATAAACTTTCTTTTATTTTTACAATAGGGGCATTTAAGTTCCAATCTTTATCCCTCCTGTTCCAGGCACTTCCACACTACTACCCATACCAAAACATTCCTTAATTCCAGCAATCCCTTGAGAATAAGAATTCCAAATAAGATACACAATAATTAAAGGTATGACAATGTCAAGAATTGGTATAATCCACCCAACAACTGGAATAAAACTAAAAATCGTTAAAATATTTAAGATAAATAAAACAACATTTAAAATTAAAATAATAAAAATGACATGCTGAATTGGTGAAATTGCTGCTGCAACAGAATCACCAATAAAAGGGATGTGTGGACCAAGATAAAGAGCAAGAGTTCCAAAGAACTCTCCAAAAATTATTGCAACAGCAACCAAAAGCAAAGCTAAAGCTGGACAAATAGGAGATACATAAGATATTGCAATTGCTGCACCAAAACCAACAGCTAATTTTAATAAAATTCCAAAAACACCTTTTGTAACTTGAGAAAAAACAATCTTTAAAAATATAAGAGGTCCAAGGGTTGCTAAAGCAATCAAATTCATAAATAAAAAAAGTTTGAAAAACTATTTAAACAATTCTAATTTTTTTCTCAGTATGATTAAAGAAAAAAGATGGAAAAAAGAATTTGAAAAAGAGCTTAGGGAATTTTGGGATAAAAATAATGTTTATGAATTTAAAAAATCAGAAAAAGTATTTTCAATAGATACACCTCCACCATATCCTTCTGGAAAACCTTGGCACATTGGTGCTGTTGCACATTATTCACAAATAGACATGATAGCAAGAACCGCAAGAATGTTTGGGAACAATGTATTATTTCCTGTTGGGATTGATAGAAATGGGCTACCTGTTGAGATATACACAGAAAAAAAGTACAATGTTCAAATGCATAAAATTTCAAGAGAAAAATTTGTTCAACTATGTAAGAAATCCTTAGACGAGCTTGAAGAATATATGATACAAATACTACATACAATAGGATTTAGTGCTGACTTTAAAAATCACAGATATAGGACTGATTCAGAAGAATATAGAAAATTAACACAAGCAACCTTTATTGAACTTTGGAAAAAAGGATTGATTTACGAAGACACAAGACCAAACAACTATTGTGTAAAAACAAAAACAACTATTGCTGATGCAGAAATCGAATACAAAGAAATTGAAACAAACTTAGTTTATATAAAATTCAAAACAGAAGATGGAAAACAACTAGTTATTGCAACAACTCGCCCAGAATTACTTGGAGCATGTGCAGCAATTCTTTACAACCCTAATGATGAAAGATACAAAGGACTAAAGGGAAATGCAATTGTGCCAATTTATGGGCATAAAGTTCCAATAATTCCACATCCATATGCAAAACCAGAATTTGGAACAGGTTTAGTTATGATTTGTTCTTATGGAGATTATGCTGATGTTAGATTATTTAGAGAACTAAAACTTCCAGAAAAAATATTGATTGATGAAAATGGAAGAATGAACAAAAACTCTGGAAAATACGAAGGACTCTTAGTTAAAGAAGCAAGAGAGAAAATAACAAAAGACTTGCAAGAAATGGGTTTAGTTGAAAAAATAGAAAAAATAATGCATAGAACTCCATTTTCAGAAAGAGGAAAGCACCCAATTGAAATAATACCAATGAAGGAGTATTACTTAAAACAAATTCCATTTTTAGATGATGTTAGAAAATGCGCTGAAAAAATAAAATTCCATCCTGATTATTACAAACAGTTTTTATTTGACTGGATAGATTCTGTTTCAATTGATTGGCCAATAACAAGAAGGAGATTTTATGGAACAGAAGTTCCAATATGGTATTGTAAAAAATGTGGGGAACCGCATGTTCCAGAACCAGGAAAGTATTACCAACCTTGGAAACAAAAAGCTCCTTTTGAAAAATGCAAAAAATGTGGTAATAAAGAATTTGTTGGAGATGAAAGAACACTTGATACATGGATGGATTCAAGCATATCAGCGTTGTTTATTTCTGGATACAAAAGAGACGAAGAGTTGTTTAAGAGTGCTTTTCCAGTTTCTCTAAGACCACAAGCCAAAGAGATAATAAGAACATGGCTTTATTATACCATCCTTAGAGTTTGGCAGCTAACAAACAAATGTGTTTTTAAACATGTGTGGATTGGTGGGCATGGTGTTGATGAGCATGGAAAAAAGATGAGTAAATCCCTTGGTAACATTGTTGACCCTGTTCCCATATTAGAAAAGTACGGTGCTGACACATTTAGATTTTGGAATGCAGCTGAAGCAAATGTTGGCTCTGATTTTAGGTATTCAGAATCAAGGCTTATTGCTGCTCAAAAATTCTTAACAAAACTTTGGAATCTTTCAAGATTTATATCTGGATTCCAAAAAGAAGACAATTACAAACTCACAGCTTCTGATGAATGGATAATTTCTGAATTAAACAAAACAATTGAAAAGTGTAAAAAAGGATACGAAGAATTTAACTTCTTCATACCTGCTAATGAAATAAAGCATTTTGCATGGAGTATATTTGCCGACCATTATATTGAAATGGTAAAAGCAAGAGCGTATAATAAAGAAGGGAAATTCTCAAAAGAAGAACAAAACGGTGCAATAAGAACACTTTACCTTGTTTTAGAAAACATAATAAAGTTGTTAGCTCCAATATGCCCATTTATAACTGAAAAAATATGGCTTGAGCTATTCTCAAAAGAATCAATTCACAAACAAAAGTTTCCAGAAAAAATAAAAGTTAAACAAATAGAAGGAATTACAGAAAAATTAATAGAATTTAACTCAGAGGTTTGGAAATATAAGAAAGAAAAAGGAATGCCATTAAATTCTAGCATTAAACGAGCTAAAGCATACAAAGAGCTTGAAATATTCAAACAAGATTTAATTGAAATGCACAACATAGAAGAATTAGAATTTGGAGAAAAAATTGAAATTGGTGAATAAATGGATGAGGAAAGGTACAAATTAAAGAAATTAATAAACATGCTTGAGAAAATAAAGGGAAGACACACAGAATTAGTTAGTGTTTACATTCCTGCGGGACACAATTTAGATGCAGTAAAAGCACAGCTAGCATCAGAAGCAGACACAGCATCAAACATAAAATCAAAAACAGTTAGAACAAATGTTATAACAGCAATTGAAAAAATGTTAACAGAGCTTAAAAAATTTAAAAAAACGCCAGACAATGGAATGGTTTTGTTTTCTGGAAATGTTTCTGATGTTGAAGGAAAACCAGATTATAAAATATGGGTGATAATACCTCCAGAACCAATTAATGTTAAACTTTACAGATGCGACTCCTATTTTGTTGTTGAACCATTAAAAGAATTAATAGAAGCAAAAAACGTTTATGGATTAATAGTGCTTGACCACAAAGAAGCAAATCTTGCTTTATTAAAAGGAAAAAACATAATCCCAGTACAAGACATGCAATCATATGTTATGGGAAAATTTAGAAAAGGTGGGCAAAGCGCGCAAAGATTTGAAAGGGAAAGAGAAGAGCAAATAAAATATTTCTTTAAAAAAATTGGTATGAAAGCAAAAGAATCTTTTTCTCAAATAGAAAACTTAAAAGGAATCTTAATTGGTGGGCCTGGTCCTGCAAAAGAAGATTTTTACCATGGAAACTTTCTTCCTGAAAATCTAAAAAAGAAAGTAATAACAGTTAAAGATGTGAGCGATACTGGAGAGCATGGCTTAAGAGAACTTGTTTTAAAAAGCGAAGATGTTCTAGCGCAAGAGGAAATAATTGCTGAGAAAAAAATCCTTGATGAATTCTTCAAACACCTTGCAAAAGATGATGGATTTGCATCTTATGGTGAAGCAGAAGTAAAGTCAAATCTTCAAAAAGGTGTTGTTGAAAAACTTTTACTTTCAGAAGCACTTCCAGAAGAAAAAATAGAAGAATTCTCAGAAATAGCAAAACAATTTGGAACAGAAGTTATTTTAATATCAGAAGATACACAAGAAGGTGTGCAATTAAGAGAACTTGGTGGTTTTGGCGCTATTTTAAGATACAGGGTTTAAAAGGCAAGATTTAAATAATTAAAAAGAATAAACAATGTTATTTGGTGTTTGGAGGTGTTTGAATGAGTATTTTGGCTTTGGCAGCAATGGAAAAACTAATTAGAAGGTCTGGAGCAAGAAGAGTTAGCGAAACAGCTAAAAAAGCTCTTAGAGAGCTTCTTGAAGATTATGCAGAAGAAATATGCAGAAAAGCAGTTCAATTAGCTAGGCATGGTGGAAGAACAACAGTTAAAGCAGAAGACATAAAACTTGCTGCAAAAACTTAATAAAATAAAACAAAGTGGTGAATGCTATGGAAAAAAAGTATGCAACACTAAATGAATTAAAAGTTGGGAGTTTTGTTTTAATTGATGATGTTCCTTGTAAAGTTGTTTCAACAATTCATTCAAAGCCAGGAAAACATGGAGCTCCAAAAATAAGACTTGAAGCAATTGGACTTGTTGACGGAAGAAGAAGAACAATTGTGCAACCTGCAGATGCAAGAGTTGAAGTTCCAATAATAGAAAAAAGGAATGCTCAAGTAATTTCTATTTCTGGTAATAAGGCAAATGTTATGGACTTAGAAACATATGAAACATTTGATATTGAT
The DNA here is from genome assembly GCA_021163365.1 of Nanobdellota archaeon. Taxonomy (GTDB): domain Archaea; phylum Nanobdellota; class Nanobdellia; order CSSed11-243R1; family CSSed11-243R1; genus JAGGWW01. The sequence goes on along the minus strand of JAGGWW010000021.1, from coordinate 5,930 downwards.
ATACCAGAAGAATTCAAAGACAAAGTACAAGAAGGTTCAGTAATTCTTTATTGGGATGTTGGAGTTAAATTAATGAAAGGTGTTAAGTAGTTAAATAATCAACAACATTTTCAACATCATCAAATTCTATTGTTATATTCCCTAAAGGATAATCTTCTTCAACAAAATGAATTTTACCAAGCATGAAAGTTTGTTTATTAAGCTCAAGCTTTGATGAATTTCCAATTTTATTTTTCTCAATCAAATAAAGAACTGTATTCTTTATTCTTGACTCATCAACTTTTTGTTTTATTTTAACTAAAACATTAATCTTTTTAGTTTCACCAACAATCTTTTTTCCTTTCTTTTTAAAAGAAATGCCAAACATGCTTTCTAAGGATTTTTTTATCTTTTCTTCATCTTCTGTTAAAAACAAAGGTGTTGAAATCTTTATCATTTTAATCTAACTCTTTTAAAATAGCTTTAGCTTCAATAACTGGATTTGGTAAAATAACTCTTCTCGCAATCATCTCAAGCTCTCCTGAAAAATCATTTTTAGATACTTTTCCTTCAACAATAAGCTCTTTACCAAGAATATCTTGCTTCTTGGACTCAATTGGATAAAAAAAGTTGTTGTGTTCTTGAGCAATCTCAAAAGCTTTTTCAGAAGACATGCCTAAAAGAATTTCTGCTTGCCTTCCAAAGAAAACAACCCTCATATTATCTGTACCATCATCAAAAATAGTTGAAAGAAAAATAGACTTCTTTGGTTTAACTTCTCCATGTTCTTCACAAACATTTCCATTTAATCTCTTTCTACATTCTGGACAAACATCAAAAAAAGGATTATTTTCCAAGATATTAACAATAGCACCTCTTATCTCATAAGTACCTTCATCACTTATTGAAGAAATATTTACTCTTTGACTTAGTTCTTGAAGTTCTTCAATAGATGGTATTTTTTCACTAATCTTTGGATTAATCTCTATTCTACTCGATGACCTTGCATGACATTCAATACCAGTCAACCCTTCTTTTACATAGCAATTAGTAATCCTTATTATGTCTCCTTCTGAAATCTTTCCTTCTTCAATCAACTTTATTTGATTAGTATCCCAAAAAACAACCCTTAACTTTCCAGTCCCATCACCAACCAAAATAGAGCAAACTTTTCCTTGTCTTCCATCTTTTGTTTTAAATTCTCTTGGAGGATTAATCCTTAAAACACGTGCAACAAAAGATGCTGTTTTTAATCCAGAAACAATATTTTTTATTTTCAAAAAGCCAGATTCTGGCATCTTAAATAAAGTAACACCAAATTCATTTGCAACAATGTGAGCTGCACCTTGGCGAGACACTAAACCTGAAAGCTCTTCAACTTTTTCATCTATTTTCTTTTGAATTACACTTTCATCTAATCCTGTTTTCTCCTTAATCTTCTTTACAATTTCATCAATTGAAATCTTTAACATAAAAACCCCTCAGAGATTAAACAAATCCCTTCTATTTAAATTTAATCAATGTGAATTTTTGTTTTTCTTAGCCCATCCTTTATCTCTTCACAACTTTTACAAAGTTACTTGCTTCTTTAATAATTTTCTTTAGTGTTTCTTCGTCAATAGGTGTAAACCCTTTCTTTCCAATTACTTCTACATCAGTTCTAACATTTTGTAAGTAATATACTTTAGCACCTTTGATTGCTTTAGCAATTTCAACTATGTCTTCAACTGTATGAAATTCTTTCATTACTGTGGTTCTAAATTCGTAAGCCACTTTCCCTTTCAACAAAAGTTTAATTGATTTTTTAACGTTCTCAAACAATTCTTTAGTTAAAACTCCACCAACAGTCAAATCATACTTTTCAAAATCTAATCTATTTTTAATATCTAATTCTACGTAATTTACTAGCTTCTCTTCTACCAAATTTTTCAACATTCTAAAATTTGTTCCATTTGTCTCAAGAGCAACAGAATAACCCATAGTTTTAACTCTTCTTATGAATTCTGGAAGATCTGGATGAAGGGTGGGTTCACCACCCGTTATAACAACCGCTTCGTTCAAACCTTTATTCTTTTGAAGAAAAGAAAAAATTTCATTTATTGATATTTCCTTCAACTTCTTCTCTGGAAGAACAAGCTGCGGTACATAACAGCAGGGACACCTAAAGTCACAACCTATAGTAAATACTATGCAAGAAACTTTGCCTGGATAGTCTACCAAGCTTAATTTTTGAAATCCACCAATCCTCATTTTAACTCACAAATGCTTTATCAAACATCTTTCTTTGTTTAAACTCTGCTTGCTTTCCAGGATTGTACTGATCTATTGGTCTCAAATAACCAACAACTCTTGAGTAAACTTCTGTTTTCTTTCCACAAACCGGACACTTTTGATATTCTCCAGCAATATAACCATGAACAGGACAGACACTAAAAGTTGGAGTTATACTGATGTAAGGCAATTTGAAGTTTTCAAATATTTTCCTTACTAAGGCCATCACTCCTTCTGCTATCGCTCTTTCCCCTAACCAAATGTGTACAACAGTACCACCAGTATATCTAGTTTGAAGAGGATCTTGATGCCTTAACAATTCCCAAAGATCGTCTGTATAGTAAACTGGAAGCCAAGTAGAATTTGTGTAGTAAGGAGCAATTTTCTTTTCCTTTACATCTTTTTCGTTCGCGACTATAATGTTAGGGTATTTGTTTTTATCTATTCTTGCGAGCCTATAGCTTGTGCTTTCTGCAGGGGTGGCTTCTAGGTTATAGACATTGCCTGTTTCAATTTGAAAGTCACTCAGTTTGTTGTTCATGAAATCTAAAACTTTAGTCGCAAACTTGTGTCCTTCTTTTTCCCCAATACCACAACCTAAGAGGTTCATACAAGCTTCGTTCATTCCAATTAAACCAATTGTGTTAAAATGGTTCTTCCAGTATTTACCAAAGGCCTTCTTTATGTTTCTCAAATAGAACTTTGAGTATGGGTAAAGACCTCTTTCAGTAAATTCTTCTAGTATCTTCCTTTTTATTTCTAAAGATTCTTTTGCAAGCTCCATTAATTTGCTTAACCTTTCAAAAAATTCGTCTTCATCCTTTGATAAATAACCAATCCTAGGTATATTAATAGTAACCACTCCTATAGACCCTGTCAAGGGGTTTGCTCCAAAAAGACCCCCACCCCTTTTCATCAATTCCTTTTTATCAATTCTAAGTCTACAACACATACTCCGCACGTCTTCTGGTTTCATGTCAGAATTAACAAAATTAGCAAAATAAGGAATCCCGTATTTTGCTGAAGTCTCAAAAACTTTTTTTATAACTTCACTTTTCCAATCAAAATCTTTCGTTATGTTGATGGTGGGGATTGGAAAAGTAAAAACCCTTCCTACACCATCTCCTTCAAGCATAACTTCGGCTAAAGCTTCATTAAAAATGTTCATTTCTTCCTGGAAGTCTCCGTATACTTCTTTCATAATCTTTCCTCCAATGATTACCGGTTCATTTTTCATGAAGTTTGGTACCTTTAAATCCAATGATATATTTGTGAATGGTGTTTGAAACCCAACTCTCGTAGGAACATTCATATTAAACATGAATTCTTGTAGAGTTTGTTTCACATCTCTATAGCTTAGATTATCATACCTTATAAAAGGCGCAAGAAAAGTATCAAAATTTGAAAAAGCCTGCGCACCAGCAGCTTCTCCTTGCAGTGTGTAAAGAAAATTAGCAACCTGCAATAAAGCAACTCTAAAGTGTTTTGCTGGTTTAGATGTAATTTTTCCCTTTACTCCAGTAAATCCAGTTAGTAACAAATCTTGAAGATCCCAACCAACGCAGTACGGACCAAGAATTTGAAGGTTGTGTAAATGGAAATCACCATTTATATGAGCTTTCACTATCTCAGGATTTCTCTTCAAGTAAATCCTATGAAGCCAATACTCACGTACAACTTGTGAGAATATGTGGGTATTTAATCCCTGCAAAGAAAAGCCCATATTTGCATTTTCTTTTACAAGCCATGTCTTCTTATACAAATACCCATCTACCAGTTCTCTAATTAGATTGTGGAGGTCCCTATAAAGGATATAAACTTTTGCGACTTTATAGAAACCTTCTTTCATAAGAGCTTCTTCCACCAAATCTTGAACTTTTTCCACTGTTGGAATAACGACACCTGATTTTTCCAATGAATTTACAACTTTATTTGCAATAGTTTCAGCAGCTTCTTTGTTATCCTTCCCCACAGCTTTCATAGCTTTTAAAACAGCTTTTACAATCTTCTCCTTGTCGAAAGGGACTACTCTGCCATCACGCTTTTTTATTTTTTTAATATTTTGCATGGAGTAAGTTTAATCTTTTCTAATATTAAAAGTTTTGGATACCATATCCAATAGATTTACATACTAAATATTTAAATAAAGTAGAAAAATTACCAAAAGTGTGAAGAAAGTTAAAACCTTAAAAAAATTTGATAAATACGACACACTTAGAGTTTTCTTTTTGATAGGCAGGGAAGGTAAAGTTGCAAGGGAAAAACTATCAAAATTAAGTGGGATAGGTGAAGGAAGTATTAGAAGTATATTGAAAATACTTTCTAATAAAAAACTTGTTATTACCACACGAAGGGGAAATGGACTTTCTTCTAAAGGTAAAAAAGTATTTGATCAAGTAGTAAAACTTTTTACCCTGCCGAAGAAAATTAAGCATGATGTATTTAAAGATGGCTTTGATGTGTATGCATCTGTAGTGAAAAAATATGAACAAGAAAAAATTAAAGAAATTTACAAAGCAAGGGACTTTGCTATAAGAGAGGGTTGCAATTCAGCAATGGTGTTGATATGTACCCAAAAGAATTCAATTAAAATACCTTACGTAAGAAAATGGAACTTTAATATGCTACACGATGAATTAAAAGTATTGCCAAATCAATTGGTTGTTTTGACCTCCTCTAAGACTAGGAAAATTAGTGAGAAAGGAATATTTTCAATTCTTGAATATTTGAGCGAAGAAATAGCAGAAATACTCAAAAAAATAACTAGTAGCAATTAATTTTCGATATAGAAAAAAATTAAAATAGGTTTGGAATAAATCAAAACATGCCAAAAGGCAGACCATTAAAAATTGATATAAGAGCAAAAATAGCTGCAATACTTCAATATGTTGGTCATGCCTATGGTTATCAGATTTACAAATATTATAAAAAAATATTTGGAAAAATTGGACTAAGAAATCTTTATTACAATCTTAAAAAAGGAGTTGAAACAGGTGAGTTTATAATAACAACAGTTAAAAGAGAAGAAGGAGATTACACTTGGGGAAGAGAATCCCAACATATTTATTACTCACTTGGACCAAACTCAATAACTTATAAACTCTCAGAAAGACAAATATGGTTATTATCTCAACTTCCTAAAAAAGAAATGGATGTTGATTGGAAAAAAGAAATCGAAAACCAAATCAAACAGATTAATAAAAGGATTGATAAATTCAATTCAATAAAAGCCTCTTTACTTTATGAAGATAAAAGAAGAAACGAGCAAAAACTTATTAGGGAAATTGAAAACCTTAAAGATTGGGCAAAGCAAAAAATTGGTAAAAATCATGAGATTAAAATAAAACTCGCAGAACTAAGAGCCAAGTTAAACCCTCACACACCATAATTTCACATGGAGCCATTATAACAAAATTTTGTGCATTCACAAAAAACAAGAAAAAACACCCCCTTATTTCTTATGGAAAAATAAAAACACCCCTTCTTTTCTTTTGCACCTTATTTTAGAACACCCCTTGATTTCCAATGGAAATTTGTTCTTTTTTGTTTTTTGCATTTTAATATATATATTATATATTTATTTTCAATAAAGAAATAAAATAAAATCACTAAAAAATCCAAAAAAGCAAACCGAAATACCATCATTTAATAGTGAAAATCGATTTTCACTGCGTTTGTTT
>JAGGWW010000042.1 GCA_021163365.1 Nanobdellota archaeon | reverse complement strand
TCTCCAGAAAATGTTTTCCCACAATGGCGTGTTTATGACCCGCTTTACAGATTTAATAACATCCCGTCTTTTAACGTAAAAGAAGAATTTAATAAAACATTAGGGATTTATCCACCATATCTTTGGAATCAAAGCAGAACAAGATGCCGTGAAGGAAGAGCATCCGTTGTCCCAGTCATGCTTTATAACAATGGAAAACTATCCCCTGGCTTGCTTTATATAAGAGTATGCGTATTAAAAGGACAAAACTATAAAGGAATGACCTTGCCTGAAATAACATATAAGGCGGTGCTTAAAAAATGAAAGCACAATTTGCAATTGATGCATTTTTAATTGTTGTTCTTGCAGTAATAGCTTTAGGAGGTGTTTTCTTTTTACACACATTTATTAATGGCTTATCATTAGAATCATTAATTTCAATAGTTGACCAAGAAATTGACCAAAGATGCTTTTACTCAATCCTTCCTTTAACAGGAGGAGAATATGTTACAGCAGGAAATGATGTTTCAAAAAACCCATACTTTAACAAAACATTTGCTTATTTTGGTGGTAAAAACAAATACATGGATTTATCATTTGACTTTGAGCAAAAAATGAATTTCTATGCACAAAGAATGTTGCTAAATCCATTTAGAACCAATCTTTCATACATAGCAGGCTATCTTGCATCACCAAGAAAAGCAAATGAATTAAGAAATCAAATCTTAAAATTAAAAGATGAAAACTTTCAAATATCAACATATTGTTTTATTCCAATATATAATCCAGCAGGAGAACCTGGCTCAGCTGAATTATTTACATTTACAAGTCAAAAAGCATGCGGACTTGAAAACATGCCTTGCTGTGAAAGAAAAGTGCAAGGTTTCTTTAAATTAGCAACATGCGAAAGCGGTTTAACATGTGTTAACAACATTTGTATGGATTGTGGTGAAATTGGTGAAGAATGCTGCCCAGGAAATTATTGCGAAGAAGGAACATGTAGTGGTGGAATATGCGTAATGTAAAAGCCCAGATATATGGTGTAAGCACATTTATATACACAATTGCAATAGCCATAGTTCTAATAATAGGAATGATTGGATTATCAAAAGACATAGAAGCAGCATCACAAGCAGGGTTTTACAGATTTAGCGCTCTTTCAGCAGTAAAAAATGCAGAGCTTTTAAAGAAATTAATGGATGAAGAAAGGCAATATGCTGTTGATAAAGCTTTGTTTATAACAGGAGCATTTGGAGGTTATAGCACAAAAGATTTAGTACCAATCAAAAACTGCACAATTTGCAAAAACACGTGCCCACAAGACACTTCTTGTATTGACGACCCTTCAAATCCAAACTATGGTTATTGCGTAGATGCTGATGGCAATACAGTAGAACCAGAAGACTGCTATCCAAAGTTCCAAGCATGTGGAAAACTTGATGTTGAAATAAGTTTTCTTGGAGAAAAGCAACTTCCAAATTGGAAAAGATATGGCAATAAGTGTATTCCAACAGAGGAACAAGTATTTGAAACCTTTAGAGATTATATTGACACAATGTTTAGCTCACCAGATGAAAGAGTAATTAATTCAATTGCCGCAGCAACACTGCAACCTGTTTTCTTTAATTATTATCTTGATTTCAATTACACAAAAGATGTTAGCGAAGATGTGATTCAAACAAGATGGTATCCAATTGGCCAAATAATTAATATGATAAAATATCCTCCAAAAAACCCAGTTGTTGAATATGAATTTTCACCTTATGTGCATCTTTACACAAAAACACCATTTAAAAAACTTTATAGTGAATCAAAAAACATTGTTGAAAATAATGAGTTTAATTGGCTTTTAAATGACCCCAAAAATTCTCCAATACCAACAGTAATTGATGTTGATTTTTCAATTAAAAAACACTATAAAGATGGAACAGAGGTTACATATAACTCTACAACACCTTCGTATGGCGAAGCGTTATTAAACTACATTGATTCAAATGAAACTCTTTATCCAACAAATCGTCCAAATTATTGCAGTGGATATCAAAAAGGTTCAAATTTATTAGATGATTGTACTGTTCATGTTATTAATAGCAATGGAAAATTAATAATCAAAGATTTCTCTTCAAACTGTAATTCTAATACAAAATACATTTTGTGTAAAATTGTTAATGGAATAAACAAACAACTAATGACAAAACCAATTAAGAAAAATGTTGCTTCTTTTGATGAAGCTGCTGACATATACAGCAGTTATTGCACCGTGTGGCGAAAAAATCACGCAATTGATGGAGAAACAGAAGTTAATTACCCATATGGCTTTTCACTAATACCAGTTGGATGCCCAACAACAATTAAACTTAAAAAACCTTATGAAATCAGCAGTTTAAAAATATATCTTTATGATGGATACAATTATAAATATAAAATTTATGCATCTCCAAATTGTGTTAATTGGACAACAATTATAGATGCAACAGATGATTGGCACACAGGTGTTGAAGAATGGAACATAACACCAACAAAAGTTCTTTGCTTTAATATTACTCCAACAGCATCAACAGAAAATTACAATAGAATGTATGTTGTTGAATTTCAAGCATTTTCAACAATTGATTACAGATACGAACTTTTAGAATTTGATTTAACCTTCGAAGGTGGAAGAAAAACCGATAGCATAGTATATAATGCAACAGATATTCAATCAGGTGGAGATGCACCACCAGATGTAGCTAACCCAGACCCAAGAGACTGCCAGGATGGGGTCTGCCAAGATGAAACATATTGTTCTAATTTCCCAGGAGACCCGTGCCCATGCTGTGGCTCAGATGATACAGGAGACTTTGGTGGACATGGCTTAATTTGCTGCGATGCTGACTATGCAGATGCTCAATTAAAAGATACATGTATTGACCCTGGAGAAGATGGCACATTGTGTCACGGATATATATCATTATCATTAAATGCAACATCTGTTTATGAAGGAGACTGGATTAAAGCAACAATAACTGGTTTTTGCAATGGTTGTGAAGGAAAGCACTCTGGAGTTTATCATGAAGACACGATTCTTTGCGCAGCAACAATTCAAAATAATGGAAAAGGAGAATGTGTCTTCCAAGTTAATGATGAATTTTCTATTAGCTCAGGCTCAAAAACATTTACAATAACAGCATATTCTCCAGCAGTAGAAGGTGGCTCAAGTTCTAAGACTATTACAGTAACAGCTTGCGGAGATAACAACGAACCAGCATGTAATAACGATTGGAAATCTAATATGTATAATGGCTGCTATGATGGAAATGTGCGCAGCGGAGATTATTGCTATGCTTGCGGAGGAGAAAATCAACCTTGCTGCGATAATGAAAATGCTTGTAACAGCGGGCTTACATGCGAAGATGGTAAATGTGTTAAAAGTTATGTGCAAGTGAGCTTGACATTCCCATTATATACTGCGTTTAAGGGTAGTGGTTGGGACGACTATTGCGCCCTCACACCTGAAAGTATTTACTGGTTAAATGACTTTTGTAAGTGCAAAGGATACTCTGGCTTAGCTGATGCTGATACAAACCCATGCTATTACGAATCTGTGAATAATAGATGGAAACAACAAGACATGTGTGCTTTGTTTAATACCCCAAAAGACGAGAAAGGTAGCGGCATAGCGCTAATAAAAGTTAACTGTTCTGGAAATATTGTTGTTCTTCCATTCCCATTATATGCATGGAATCCTTCTGGTTGGATAAATTGCATTCCTCAATCTCCACCAGTTGATTGGTTAGATGAATATTGCAAGTGTAAAGGATACTCTGGCTTAGCTGATACAAACGTGTGCTATTACTACTCTACAAGCGATAGGTGGAAGCTTGGATATTGTAATCTTGCTGATACTTCAAGTTTTGGATCACCAGCACCAAATCAATGGGCTGTCACAAAGATAGTTTGCGATGTTGTAGATAAAAATGGAAACTTCATTGGATATAGTGGAGATGTTTCACCATCATCATTTGACATAAACACATCAACAACAAAATCTGGTTGGACAAATTGCGAAGGAGTGTTTGGTGATAATGCACTACAAAAGCTTAAGATTTTCTGTAAGTGTAAGGGTTATGATATAGACTTAAGTCAAACAACAACAAAACATTGCTATGTTAAAAAATCAAATAATGCGCGTCCATGGGACTTTGCAGATATGTGTGAATGGTTTGAAACAAAAGGAGAAAGCATGGGTGCTGGTACAGCACTAATAAAAATTGCCTGCAATGGAGGTCTGGTAGAATTACCATTCCCAGTGTACGTAAGTGATACTGGTTGGAGAGATTGCTCTACCCAATCTGCAAGTATTTATTCGTTAAATGAATTTTGTAAATGTAAAGGTTATTCTGGCTTATCCAATACAAACTCATGTTATTACGATTATGCAAACCATAGATGGACTTATGATTTATGTAAGTGGATTGAAACACCTGGGGAATATAAAGGCGCTGGTACAGCACTAACAAAAGTTAAATGCAAACCATAGTGATAAAAATGAAATTAAAAATCGCAATAATGTTTGCAATGATTTTGTTAGCAATGCCTATAGCATTTTCTTTAACAGCAGAAGCAGGCTCAGATCAAACTGCATGCGTTGGCTACCCAGTTATATTTAATGGAGTATTTTCAAAGGGAAACATTGTAAATTATTTCTGGAACTTTGGAGATGGACATAGTGCAGAAGGTGTTATTGTTTCCCATACATACACAAGTACTGGAACATATAACGTTGAACTAACAGTAACAGATGTTAATGGAATCACAGCTACTGATAGTGCAAGAGTAACAGTTATAGATGTGCCAACTGGATGTAACTTTTGTGGTGCACAACTTACTCTCTCAAAAAACGTTGCATGTGGAAATGACACAATAATTGCACAAATAACTGGTTTAAAAAATTGCACAGGCTCAACTGTTGAATTAAAAATCGGTAGTGATGTTCTTTGCACAACATATGCAAGAGAAAACTATGCAATTTGTTCGTTTGAAGCACCAGATGAAATTGGAGAAAAAACAATTGATTTATACATAGATAGTACAAAAATTAAATCAACAAAATTAACTTTAAACAAAAGACCACCATTTGAACAATGTTATGATAAATATGGAACTCCTGTTGATTGCTCAGATAATTGCACAGATAAAGCACCACAAAGAAGATGGAAAGAAGTAAAATCAGTTTCAATACCATTGCACTTTTCATTTGGACAAATAGATAATCCAATTCTTGGTTACTCAAATTCTTTAACATGTGGTTCTAAAACATATAGAAACTTTACATATGGTATAAACTGTTATGGTGGAACTGCTCCAAATGGCCCAAAATGCGATTGTGTTAGTTGTAATGACCCAAATTATGTTTGTGATATAAATTCTGACAGTAACTATGCAAATCTTGAAAGATGGTTATTTGGAAATCAACAAAGTTACTATAGATGTGTAAATGGAAAAATTGCTCAAGGTTGTTATGTTCCAAATTCATATTACAGCCAATCTTGTATATCATCAACAGGATGTTCATATGACACTCACAAAGCAATAAGATATACATATACATGGCGCATTAATTACAAACTTGCAACAACAGTTATGTCAACAACAGACTATGTTCCAATGTTCCTTGGATATAATCAAACACAAACAGGAAGCAAAACAACACAAATAACAGGAGGCTGCTCAGGAGATTCTGTATGTTACACAGAAGTACCAATATGCGGAGATGGTGTCTGTGATTACAATGGTGGAGAAAGATGTTGGAACTGCCCACAAGATTGTGGTGCTTCTGCTGATGGTACAAAACCAGAATTTGATGGCTCATGCTCTTTAATTGGATGTTCAAGATGTCCAACAACAGATTTAACATTTTCAGATGTTAGGGGATGTATAAAGAAATACAAAGGATGGGGAGAAGAATGCACTTGCAGTACAATGTGCGCAAGTGGATTAAAATGTGTATACAAAGAATATGGAGTCGGTAAAACACCAAAAGAAAGACTTCAAGAACACACAGTTGTTCCAGGGCATTGCTGCAGACCAAATGAAAAATGGAATGCTTTAAGAAACAGGTGTGAAGTTAAAAGAGGTTTAATTGTCACAGACATACAATTCGAATTTGCAGGAGATCCCTATTATTCTCCAACGTGGGCACCAGAGAATATTTGGGAAAAAATCAGACCAGACGTATATCTCGCTGATACATTTATCGAATCAGTTAAATATCTGAGACAAAAGCAACTATGGTGCTGTAATTTTAAATCAGTTGCAGATGCTATGTGGTTAAAAGCAAAGATAACAGTTAAAAACCAAGGAGATATGAAAGAAACATTTACATTAAAATCAAGCCCAGACATTGACATACAACTTGGAACAAAAGAATTTTCAGGCTCTGCAACAATCCTACCAGGAGAAACAAAAACATTTGAATTTATATGGGATTGCATAAGAACATATCCAGGAGTTTGCCAAAGAACAATAGTTTGTAAATCTCCAGGAGATTGCAAATTTACAAATGCATATGATGCACATTCAGCATTTAGAATATTTATTTATCCAACTTATATTACACAAGGAGAAAACTCAATTGAGGGATTGTATGATTCAAGTGTTTATTGTGATTCAACAACTCTTGCATGCACAAATGGAATAAGTGTGAGAGCAACTGGCAACATTCCAGGTGGTTTTTGCGGAGGTGTTGATAATCCACTTGATTGGACAATTCCGCCATGGCCTCCAGGCGTGCCAGTTGATTGCAATCCATTTGTTAAATCATGTGTAAATCTTTTAATTGGAAAAATTTGTATATAACAACCTTTTTAAAAGCACAATTTTTTGCTTTTTTAGCAATAACATAGCAAGGAGGCTTTTTTATGGAAGAAATTTTAGTTAAAGAAAAGGAAATTTCAGAATATTTGGAGTTAGCAAAAAAAGCTCTTGAAAATGGAGAAATTGAATTAAAAGCATATGGAAGAGACACTGTAAAAGCAGTTGATGTTGCAGAAAACCTAAAAAAACAAGGATTTAAAGTTAGTGATATAAAAATAAACACAGAAGAAAAAGATGGAAAAAGAATTTCAACAATTTCAATTAAGATAACAAGGTGATATCTTGATAAAAAAAGGAGATTTTGTTAACATTGAATACACAGGTAAATACAATGGCAAGGTTTTTGACACAACAAATGAAGAAATTGCAAAACAAAATGGAATATATAGTGAAAAAACAAAATACGGCCCTGTAACAATTGTTGTTGGCGCAGGACATTTAATAAAAGGAATAGATGAGGCATTAATTGGAAAAAAACCAGGAGATTCTTTTAATATAAAAGTACCACCAGAAAAAGCATTTGGAAAAAAGAATCCAAAGTTATTAAAAATAATTCCTGAAAAAATTTTCAAAGAACAAAAAATAACACCAATGCCAGGAATGAGTATAAATGTTGATGGAATTGTTGGAAACATCGTATCTGTTGGCGGCGGAAGGGTAATTGTTGACTTTAATCATCCTCTTGCTGGAAAAGAGCTTGAATATGATATTAAAATAAATAAGATTGTGGAAGATAAAAAAGAAAAAATAAAAGCCTTAATAGAATTATACACAGGCATAGAAGACGCAGAAATAGATATAAAAGATAATGAGGTTTTAATAAAAGCAAAAGAGATTTCACAAAATGTTAAAGATGTTATTTTAAAGGATATTAAAAAATACATTGGTATTGAAAAAGTGAAGTTTGAGCAAAAGAAATAAATTTATTAATTAGAAAGTGATAAAATATAACACAAACTAAAAGGGTGATATTAAATGGCTACTTTTGATATCAAACAAGAAGATGTTTCTGGAATAAAAGGCCCAAGACCAGAATTATCAAGAACAAAAGAAATAGATGCTGAACTTGAAGAACTTCTTGCAAAAAAAGCAGCTGCAATAAAAGTTGTTGGAATTGGTGGTGCTGGAAACAACACATTAAGTAGAATGGCAGAAATAGGAATAAAAGGCGCAGAATTAATTGCTTTAAACACAGATGCAAAAGATTTGCTTTGCTGTGTTGCTGATAAAAAAATCTTAATTGGTAAGGAAACTTCTGGTGGGCTTGGCGCAGGTTCAAATCCAAAGATTGGTGAAGAAGCAGCAAAAGAACAAGAAGCAGAAATAAAAAAAGCACTTAAAGGCGCAGACTTGGTTTTCATAACATGTGGGCTTGGTGGAGGAACTGGTACAGGTGCTGCACCAGTTGTTGCTGAGATTGCTAAAAAGCTTGGAGCATTAACTGTTGGTGTTGTTACAATCCCATTTACAATGGAAGGAAAAAAAAGAATGGAAAATGCAATGGATGGTTTAGAAAGACTTCAAGAACATACAGACACCATCATAGTCATACCAAATGACAAACTTCTTGAAATTGCACCAGACTTACCACTTTATACTGCATTTAAAGTTGCAGACGAGATATTAACAAATGCTGTAAAAGGAATATCAGAATTAATAACAAAACCAGGATTAATCAACAGAGATTTTGCAGACATCAAAAACATAATGAAAGAAGGTGGAGTTGCAATGATTGGTGTTGGAGAATCAGACTCAGAAAACCGTGCAGTGGAATCAGTTGAAAAAGCAATTAACAATCCGCTTCTTGATGTTGATATATCTGGAGCAAAAGGAGCATTAATTGTTGTTTCAGGAGGCCCATCAATGTCACTTGATGAAGCAAGAAAAGTAATAGAAGTTGTAGCTTCTAAATTAGATGAAGACGCAAAAATAAATTGGGGAGCACAAATATCAAATGATTTACACGACACAATAAGAACATTGCTTATTGTAACTGGAGTAAAATCTCCACAAATCTTTGGAAGAGAGAGAACAATAACATATAAAAGGCAAAAAGAAATTGAAAAAGAGTTAGGAATAAAGTTTGTAGATGATGAGCATGGAAGAAGAAGGAAAGGTTGAACAAAAGCTTGAAAAAAAGTTTAAATTACCAAAGATTAGAATAGATTTAAAAAGTCTTCCACAGAAAATTATTCACACATTAAGAGAATTTAAAAGAGTTATAATAGTTTCAAAAAAACCAGACATAGATGAGCTTTCAGAAATTTCAAAAATATCTGGAATCGGCATATTAGTAATTGGTTTTATTGGTTTTTTATTGCAAACAATATTTAGATTTTTAATTAAGTGATTAAAATGGGAAAAATTTTTGTTGTAAGGACAACAACTGGAAGAGAATCTCAAGTTATGGACAAAGTTATAGCAAGAACAAAACAGCAAGGACTAGATATCTATGCTTTGCTAAAACCAAGAGAAGTTAAAGGCTACTTCTTTGTTGAAGCTGAAGAGCAAGATGATGTTAACAGAGCAATTTATAGAGTTCAGCATGCAAAAGGTGTTTTAGGAGAAATAAAATTAGAAGAAATTAAAAAATTCTTAATTCCAGTTGCAGAAACAATTAAGATAAATACAGGAGACATAGTTGAAATAATTGCAGGACCATTCCGTGGAGAAAGAGCAAGGGTTAAAAGAGTTACAAAAGTTAAAGAAGAAGTTGTTGTAGAACTCCTTGAAGCAGCAGTGCCAATTCCAGTTACTGTTAAACTTGATTCTGTAAGACTTGTAAAATCAGAAAAAGAAGAGGAAAAAGCTTAAAAATCAAAAGATTTGGTGAATTAGCATGGCGAAAGAAAAAATAAAAGCATTAGTAGATGGTGGAAAAGCAACTGCAGGCCCTCCACTTGGACCAAAGCTTGGGCCACTTGGCGTTAATGTAAGCCAAATAATAGCTGATATTAACAAGGCAACAAAAGATTTTGAAGGTATAAAGGTTCCAATAGAATTAATTGTAGACACTGAAACAAAAACTTGGGAAATTCATGTTGGAAGCCCACCAACATCACAGCTTTTGTTTAAAGAGCTTGGCATACAAAAAGGAAGTGGAAGTGCATGGAAAGAAGGAAATCAAGAAAAACCACCTGTTGTTGGAGATGCTAAAAGAGAGACAATAGTTAAAATAGCAAAGCTTAAACAAGATGCAATTGGTGCAAAGACATTAAAAGCAGCTGTTAAGTGTGTTTTAGGAACATGTGTTTCTTGTGGTATAACAGTTGAGGGAAAAAACCCAAAAGAAGCTCAAAAAGAAGTTGATGAAGGAAAGTGGGATGATATATTAAAGTAAACTTTATAAATGCTTAAAATTTATCAAAAACAAGCGCCATCGCTTAACCACTTCGGTGGGAGATGGAAATGGAAACAAAAGATGTTATATCTGCACTTGAAAAACTAAGGAAAGAGGCAAAGAAAAGAAACTTTGTCCAATCTGTTGATTTTTCTATTGTTCTTAAAGATGTTGATTTAAAAAATCCAGAAAACAAAATAGATGAATTTTTAGTCTTACCAAATGGGATTGGAAAAGATGTTAAAGTATGCGCGCTTGTTGATAAAGAGCTTTCTACGCAAGCAAAAGAAGTTTGTGATAAAGTCATATTAAAAGACGAATTCTCAAAATATGCTGGAAAAAAGAAAGAAATTAAAAAACTTGCAAATGATTATGATTACTTCATAGCTCAAGCAACAGTTATGACTGATGTTGCAGCAACTTTTGGTAAGGTTTTTGGACCTAAAGGAAAAATGCCAAATCCAAAAGCAGGATGCGTTGTTCCTCCAAAAGCAGATTTAAAACCATTAGTTGAAAGACTAAAGAAAACAGTTAGAATACAAGCAAAAAAACAACCAGTTATTTCAACAATTGTTGGCAAGGAAAACATGGATAATGAAAAATTAGCTGAAAATATAAAGACTGTTTATGATTTTGTTGTTAAAAGGCTTCCAAGAGGAGAACAACAAATTAAGAAAAAATATGTTAAGCTTACAATGAGTAAGCCGGTGGTTATATGATTTTAACAAAAAAACTTCCAGAGTGGAAAGAGAAAAAAGTAAATGAAATAGCAGAAAAAATAGCTAATGCTCACACTGTTGCAATTGTTGATATAAAAGGGTTGCCAGCTCCACAATTTCATAGGTTAAGAGGAAAATTAAGGGACTATATGAACATACAAGTTGTTAAGAAATCAATCCTTAAATTTGCAATTGAAAAAGCAAAGAATTCAAAGAAAAACATAGAAAAATTAAATCTCGGAGAAATGCCAGCCATATTATTTTCAGAACTTGGACCATTTAAGCTTGCAAAGCTTTTCCAAGAAAACATGGCTCCTGCAGCAGCAAAGCCAGGACAAATAGCACCAGAAGATATTGTTATCCAAGCAGGACCAACACCATTTGCACCAGGCCCAATGCTTTCAGAATTAAAAGCACTAGGACTTCAAGTAAAAGTTGAGGCAGGCAAAATAGTTGTTCAAAAAGACTCAACAATTGTTAAAAAAGGGGAACCAATATCAAAAGAAGTTGCAGAGCTTTTGTTAAAGCTTGGTATCCAACCAATGAAGGTAGGGTTTAAGCTTATAAGCGCATGGGAAGATGGATTTGTTTTTGAAGAAGATGTTTTAGCATTTAATGTTGAGGAATATATTGAAAACTTACAAAAAGCAGCAAGTGAAGCATTTAAACTTTCAATTGGATTGCCATATCCAACAAAAGAAAACATATCAATACTTATTACAAAAGCATATAATGAAGCTAAAGCTCTTGCAAGAGAAAGGGAAATATTCACAGAAGAACTTGCAGGAGAATTTTTATCTAAAGCTCAAGCTCAAGCAACTGAGCTTAACAAATATGTTGAATCTAAATCAAGTTAAAAGGGTGATAAAATGGAAATGATGTATGCAGCTTTGCTTTTGCACAAAGCAGGAAAACCAATAAATGAGGAGAACATGAAAAAAGTTTTAGAAGCAGCAGGAGCAAATGCAGATGAAGGAAGGATTAAAGCAGTTGTTGCAGCATTAGAAGGCGCAAACATAGATGAAATAATAGAAAAAGCATCAGCAGTTGCAGCAGCACCAGCTCCAGCAGCACAAGCAGCAGCACCAGCAGAAGAAAAGAAAGAAGAAAAGAAAGAAGAGAAGAAATCAGAAGAAGAAGCAGCAGCTGGACTTGCAGGATTGTTTGGTTAATTTTATTTTTTATGCACAGTAAGCATTTGAAGAGCCAGCATTATGACAACTATAGCCAGCGCAACAGTCAGAATTTGTTTCACAGTAATCCCCTTTTCCAGCTACTAAATCTCCAGTTCCGCATTTAAGACAATACTTTTGACTATTGCTTGATTCTTTTCTACAAACTAAATCCTCGCAACATTCACTAGTACTACTACAGCGTTCACCCAAATCTTTACATAATTTTGCGCCTTCTGTTTTTTCTTGTGCTTTTTCTGAAGCGTTTTTAAATATATGGCTGCTTATATTCCAAAATCCTTTTGTTTGTTCGCCACTTTCACTAAAACCACTCATAATGAAAATTAATCCAACAGTTCCAACAATTAAACCAAGGATTATTATGAAGATTGCTTTTAGTGTTATTCTCATAAAAAATGAAAGCTAAGCAAAGTATTTTAATCTATCTTTTTTGGTTCGCTTTCTTCAAACCCTTTTCGTAACAAAGCCTTTACGGAAAAGGGAGGTATCGGAACCGTAGGTTCTGATATGAGAACCCGCTGGTGGTTCTCATGCTGGAGGTTCCTATGGTTGCAGGAACGGATGAGAACCCGCTGGTGGTTCTCATAAAGTATTTTAATCTATCTTTTTTTACATAAAACATGCTTAGTGATAAAGAGTTAAAAAAGAAGATGAAGCAAGAATTTTTTAAAAATTATAGAAAATACTATCCAACAGAAACACTTGAAAAACTTGGCTTTAAAAGATATGTTTGCAAAAAATGTGGAAGGGGTTTTTGGTCAACAACACCAAGAGATGTTTGCAATGATGCTTCTTGCGACAATGGCTACACTTTTATTGGCAAGAAACCAATAAAGAAATTTGGATACAAAGAGGGTTATGACTTGCATGTTAAGTTTATGAAAAGATTTGGATACAAACCAATAAAAAGATATCCTGTTGTTGCAAGGTGGTATGATAAGCTTTACTTTGTGGCTGCTGGTATAAATATATTCCAACCTTATGTTGTTTCAGGAGAAGTTCCACCACCACATCAAGCAACATTAGAAGACCAATTTTGTTTAAGATTTAATGACATTGAAAACGTTGGAATCACAGGAAGCCATTACACAGGTTTTATCATGATAGGACATCATGTTTTTAACACCCCAAACAAATTTCTTTACTTTAAAAATGAAGGAGTAGAGCAATTTACAAACTTTTTTATAAAAGCATTAAAGGTTCCAAAAGAAAAACTTGTATTACACGAAGATGTGTGGGTTGGTGGCGGAAACTTTGGTCCTTCAATTGAGTTCTTTGCATATGGCTTAGAACTTGGAAATCAAGTTTACATGCAATATGAGCAAACAGAAAGTGGATATAGAGAACTAAAAACAAAGATTATAGACATGGGTTCTGGAGCAGAAAGATGGGCTTGGTTATCAAGTGGCATGCCAACATCTTACGATGCTGTTTTTCCAAAGGTTTTGAAATACCTATATAAAAAAACAGGAACAAAACCAAACAAAGAAATTTGGGAAAAATTTGCTCAATGGGCATCTATTTTAAATGTTGATGAAACTCAAGATGTAGAAAAAGCATGGGAAATTGTTTCTAAAAAAACAGGCTTTTCATCTGAAGAATTAAAAAAAGAAATATTGCCTATTTCAGCATTGTATTCAATTGCAGACCATACTAGAACATTACTTGTTGCAATTAATGATGGCGAACTTCCAAGCAATGTTGGTGGTGGTTACAACTTAAGAAACATTCTTAGAAGGTGCTTTTCTTTTATTGACAAATATAATTGGAATATTGATTTAGAAAACATCTTTAAACTTCATCTAAAAGAATTTGGAAAATGGTACAAGGATTTAAAATATCCAAAGATATTACCAGATTTATTAAGTATAGAAAGAGAAAGATACAACAAAACACTTCAAAAAGCACAAAAAATAATTAAGAAAATTGTTAAAACCAACAAATTAGATGTTAATACAATGTTAAAACTTTATGAATCAAATGGCATAACACCAGAGCTTATAAAACAAATAGCACCAGATATAAAATTGCCTTCTAACTTTTACAATGCATTAGATGAGCTTAAGAAAAAGTCAAAGAAAAAGAAAGAAGAGATATCAATAGATGTCTCAGGCATTCCAAAAACAATCTTAGGGTTTAGAGAAGACCAAGATAAATTTGAATTTAAGGCAAAAGTAATTGCACAGATAGACAACTTTGTAATTCTTGATAAAACATATTTCTATCCACGTTCTGGCGGACAGGACTATGACCTTGGAGATATAAATGGTATAAAATTAAAATCTGTTTTAATTAAAGATGGTGTCGTTCTTCACGAACTTCAAAAAGCACACAAATTTGATTTAAATCAAATAGTTGAGTGTAGAGTAGATAAAGAAAGAAGAATGCAGCTAACAATAACACATTCAGCAGTTCACCTTGTTGGCTATGCTGCAAGAAAGGTTTTGGGAGAGCATGTTAATCAAGCAGGTAGCGAAAAAACAATAGAGAAGGGAAAACTTGATATCACTCATTACAAACCTTTGTCATTTGAAGAATTTCAAGAGATAGAAAGAATAGCTAACAAAATGATTAAAAAAGCAATAAAAGTTGAGATAATGGTTTTACCAAGAGAGGTTGCTGAAAGAAGATATGGGATGCAAATTTACCAAGGTGGTGCTGTTCCTGGCAGAGAAATAAGAATAGTTAAAATTGGTAAAGATGTACAAGCATGTGGCGGAACCCATGTAAAAAACACAAAAGAAATAAAGATAATAAAATTATTATCTACTGAGAGAATTAAAGATGGTGTGGTGCGCATAGAAATGGCAGTTGGAGACAAAGCAATTGAAAGAATACAAAAAGAGGAAAAAATCCTTAAAGAATTAACAACACTTTGGAATGTCTCAATTGAAGATTTACCAAAAACAGCAAAGAGGTTTTTTGAAGAGTGGAAAAATCAAAGAAATGAGCTAAAAAAATTAAAAGAAGAAGTTTCAAAAAGAATTGTTGAAGAAGCATTAAAGAGAAATGAAAAATTAACTGTTGTTAAGCTTCCAATTGATGATTTTGGTATATTAGCAAAAATTGGGCAATCATTTAAACTTGAAAATAAAGCTTTAATCCTAATTGGAGAAAACTTTGCTTATGGAGAATCAACAACGCCAGATATAGATGTTAAAAAAGAAATAGAGAAACTTTGTGAAAAAGTTGATGGAGACCCAAAAAGAGCAAGAGGATTTAAACTTAAAGCTTCTGATTAACAAACTTGCCTTTAAACTTAGCCCTACCAATTGTTTTTTCAAGAATTAATTGACAGATTTTGTCTCCAGCATGGATTTCAATTTCATTTGGACTTAGATTTATTATTTCTAAAACTTGTTTGTTTTCAGAGCCGGGTTGAACAAAACTTGCAGTAACATGAACAACAAGCCCAAGTCTTGCAAACCTGCTCCTTCCTTGCAACCACCCACATATATTTGTTGGTAATTTTATTTTTTCTCTTGTTATACCTAAAACAATTTCACCAGGTTTTAACACAATTTTTTCCGCCTTAATTAACTTTGTAAATTTTTTGTAATCTACTTTTTCACTTATCTTAACCTTTTGGTTTCCTTTAAAAATCCTAAATTTATTATCAAGCGATAAATCAATCGAACCAGCTCCAACATTTTTCTCATTAAATGGCTTTATCTTTAACTCACCACTCTTTACAAGTTTTAAAATTTCATTCCTTGTTAAAATCATGTTTCCACCAAAATTGCTGGTTTATTTGGCAAAGCGTTTTTAGCTTTTTGCTCTTTGCTTTCTTCACTATGACTAATCTCAAATTTACATGCAAACTCGCTTTCTAAAAATTCTTTTGCGTCTTTTAATATCTCAAATTCTTTTTCTTTTGAAATTAAAAATTCAGGAATCTTCCTTCTATCTTTTAATATCTTTTGAAGAAGCGAGCTTGCTTCTTTGCCATGTTTTTTAATCTCATCTTCTTCCATTGCTTTTTTCATCAAAGTTTTAAACTCTTTATCGTTTTCTTTTACAATTTTATAAAGTAAGTACTTCCAACTTTCAGCAACAAACAACTTAATCTTCTTTGGTTCTTTCCCAACAAGCTTAATGACTTCATTTATATCAGAAATTAAATTTTTTACAAGCTCTTCTCCAGCTTCTGCTTCTTCGTTTATTTCATTTTCATTAAACTCTGGCCATTTTTCTAATGAAACAAAACTTTTGTTACCAAGTATTTGCCAAAGTTCTTCACATATATGTGGGATTACAGGTGAAAGAAGCTTAACCCATTTAGGAAATATTTTTTCTTTTAACACCCCACGATTTTTTGTCCTTCTTTTAAAGTATGTTATATCATTTATTATGTTAAAAAATGCATTTTGCACATATTGTCTTGGAGAATATTTTTCAAGAGCATTTGTTGCTTCCTTTAAGTTTTTGTTAAATCTTGATAAAAGCCATTTTGTTGCATTATCTTCAAGATATTCGCTTTCTTTTTCACTTACGATGATATTAAAGAACTGCAAAAGCTTTCCTTTTAATGAGGATACATCTGTTTCTCTCCAATCAAAAACAGATGATAAATCAGCGCCATAAGCCATATACATCCTAAACAAATCAGTTCCATATTTTTCTGGAACAATTGCTAATGGGATAACATTCCCCAAACTTTTTGACATCTTTCTCCCTTCTCGAATTAGTAACTCATTTAATGTTATCCTCTTTGGCCAATGTTTTTTTGGAAATATTGCAGCATGATTAAATATAAAGAAGGTTAAATGATTTGTAATATGTGCTATTGCTGTGTGTCTTAAATCAAGAGGGTACCAGTAATTAAACTCATCATGCATATTTTTTAAAACATCTTCATCAATTTCTAATTTCTTGCTTAACTCTTTTACATCTCCCTTATCAAGGAACACATAATCCCAAAATTCTGGTGTCAGTTTTTCATATTGTATTTTGTTTTTCCTTATATGGTGAATTACTGTGTAAAATGCCATATAAATAGTTGAATCAGAAAGGCTTTCAATTATCCATTCTTTATCAAAAGGAAGTTTTGTTCCAAGCCCTCTTTTTCTTGCAGCAGGTCTTTCATGTAACCATTCAATTGTGTCTTCAAATAACTTTCTATAAATCTCTGGAATAACCTCCATTTTTTTCAAGCATTCTCTTGCAAGTTTTTTCCATTCTTCATTACCATAATCTATAAACCACTGATCCTTTAATATTGAAACAACGATTTCTCCTCCACATCTGCAATAAACTGGTTTTTCTTTTGCAAAAACATCATACATAACATCAAGTTTTCCTTGCTTTCTAAACACCTTAATAACATCTTCTTTTACTTCAGAAATTCTTTTTCCAGCAAACTCCCCACATTTTTCATTTAGAACACCATAGTAAAATTCTGCTTTGTAAATCTCTTCAGTTGCTTTCTCAAGTTTTTCTTTTTCTTCTTGAGTTTTAACATTTAATTTTTCACAAGCATCTTTTGCAGGAAATTCTGAATATCCTTTTATATTAATAATTGAAATCGGCTCAACATCTTTAGCTTTACCAATTTTTTTCAAGTCTTGTAAAGCAATCCAATCATATGGTGCATGAGCTGGTACAGAGAAAACAACACCACTTCCACTTTTTGTATCAACGAATTTTCCTTCTAAAATTGGTAGTTCCCTATCTTCAATTGGGCTCTTAACCTTTTTATCTATCAATTCTTTTCCAAGAAATTCTCTTAAGATTTCAACCTTCCTTCCTTGAAATAAAAGTTTTTCAGCAGCCTCTTTGCTAATTATCCAAATTTCTCCATTAACTTTTGCTTCAACATATGCGCCATCTGGATTTATCCATAAATTTGTAACCCCAAAAATTGTTTCTGGACGCAAAGTTGCACAAACAACAAATTTGTCTTCAAATGGAAATTTCCAAAGTAGCCACTCACCAACTTCTGCTTTTATTTGGTCTCCGCTTTTTATATCATCCTCTCCAACAGCATTTTTACAATTTGGACAATACAAAACAGGATACTCTCCTTTTTTAATAAATCCAAGCTCATTTAGCTTTTGAAATTGCCATTCTATGAATTTATTATATTCTGGGTCGTTTGTTGTAAATTTCCTTCTCCAGTCAATTGAACAACCAAGTGATTTAAAATCTTTTATAAAAGTAGATGCAAAATATTGCATAACATTCTCTGGTTTAACAAAGCTTTTAACAATCTCCTTCACTTTTGTTTCATCTTTTTCATGAAGCTTAACATAGCTCTCAAACAATTTAATAAACTCCTTTTCCTCACTTTCTATTCTTCTTGAAATAGCCAAAACAGGTGTTCCAGTTACATGAAACGCCATTGGCCAAAGAACATTTTCACCTTTCATCCTATGGTACCTAACAAATATATCTGCAATTGTATACGTCCTTCCATGCCCTATGTGAAATGGCCCACTTGTGTATGGATATGGCACAGTAACAAAGAATTTTCTCTTTTCATTTGGGTTTGCTTCAAAAATCTTTTCCCTTTCCCAAGCATCTTGCCACTTTTTTTCTATTTCTTGAAAATTAACCATGAAAATTTAAAAGAGAAGCATGTTTAAAAACTTTATAAATACATAATTTATAATGTTATCTTGGCCCCGTAGCTCAGCTTGGATAGAGCGACTGCCTTCTAAGCAGTAGGTCGGGGGTTCGAATCAGCCCTTTCTTAAAAAGAAAGCCTGTGGAAAGAAAGGGTTGGGGAAGTCCCCTCGGGGCCATCATTCTGTTATTTTAATTATAACCTTTGTTATTACAATAGCAAGAATTGCTCCAATTGCAACACCACTTAGAAGCACAGCCCATCCAAATAAATCTATTGGCACAACACCAAACACTTTGTTTAATGGTGAGTAAATTACTAAAAGCTGTAATCCAATAGACGTTGCTAATGCAATTAACAACCATTTATTTGAAAACCATGAAAGTTTGTCTTGATATCTTATAACACCAATCCTAACAAACTCATATAAAACAAATCCAGTAAAAACAACACTTCTTGCAAAAACCAAACCTTTTGATATTAAACAAATTAAAAATGTAATCAGAAGAATCATTGTTTTCTTTAATCCAATTGCACCAATTAAATAAGTAAGCCTTTTATCTATTATCCCATCATCTTTTCTTTTTGGCTTTCTTTGCATAACGTCTTTCCTTGGTGGGTCAACACCTAATGCAAGTGCTGGAAAACCATCTGTTAATAGATTAATCCAAAGAATTTGAACAGCTGTTATTGGAAGATATCCAAATAAAGAAGCAATGAAAACAACAAAAACTTCTGCAAAATTACTTGTTAATAAATAATTTACAAAATTGCGAATATTATCAAAAATTGTTCTTCCTTGTTTAATTGCCTCAACAATTGTTGCAAAATTATCATCAAGCAAAACCATGTCACTTGCTTGCCTTGCAACATCAGTTCCTCTAATCCCCATTGATATTCCAACATCTGCTCTTTTTAAAGCAGGAGCATCATTTACACCATCTCCAGTTATTGCAACAATATGTTCATTTGACTGCAGTGCTTTTAATATCCTTACCTTATGCTCTGGAGAAACCCTTGCAAAAATATCATATTCTTCAACAATTTTCTTTAATTTTTCTTCACTTAATTTATCTAAATCTTTTCCTTGAATTGCTTTTGTACCAATTCCAATTTCTTTTGCAATTGCTTTAGCAGTTATTACATTATCCCCTGTCACCATCTTTACTTTAATTCCTGCTTTTTCACAAAGTTCTATTGCTCCTTTAACCTCTTTTCTTGGTGGGTCTATCATTGCTTGCAAACCAAGAAATATTAAATCCTTTTCAACATCTTCATTTACTTTATCGCTTTTCCTTAGCAACTTATAAGCAAAAGCCAAAACCCTTAATCCTTGAGAAGCAAATTCACTTACTTTGTTTAAAATTATCTCTTTATCTTTTTTGGTTAATTTCTTAATAAGCCTACCTTCCCATTTATATTTACATTTTTCAATAATTACCTCTGGCGCACCCTTAGAATACAAAACTCTTTTTCCATCTTTTACACAAGCAACACTCATCATCTTTCTTTCAGATGAAAACTCCACAACACCATCTCTTTTACATTTAGTTAAAATATTTGCTTTCTTTGCACAAACAACTAAAGCTATTTCTGTTGGGTCTCCAATGAACTTTTCTTTTCCATTTTCTTTTGTTATAATGGTATCATTACAAATTAGTCCTGCTTCAAGCAATGGCTTTATTTTTTGAATGTTTATTTCTTTTCCATTAGAAGTAAACTTCCCTTTTGTTTCATAACCAACACCACTAACATCCACTTCAAGATTATCAAAGAAAATTTTCTTAACAGTCATCTTATTTTCAGTTAATGTCCCTGTTTTATCTGTGCAAATAACATCAACAGAACCCAAACTTTCAATTACAGAAAGTCTTCTTACAAGAGATTTTCTTTTTAACATCTTTTTTGTTCCTATAGCAAGTGAAAGAGTTATAATTGCTGGAAGCCCTTCAGGAATAGCTGCTACTGCAAGTGCAATTGAAGTTAAAAAAACAACAATTAAATCCAACTTACCTTGTAAAATTTGAACACCAGCAACAAACGCAATTAAAATTAAAATGAATATACCAATTTTCTTTCCAAGTTTGTTTATTTCTTTTGTAAAAGGCGCTTCTTTTTTCTCTGCTTTTTGCATTGAGTGCGCAATTTTACCAAACTCTGTGTCTAAACCTGTTTTAACAACAATTGCTTTAGCACCACCTTTTGTTACAATAGTATTCATAAAAACCATATTTTTTCTTTCAGCAAGATTTACATCCTTTGGTAAATCACAAACACATTTATCAACACTTACACTTTCTCCAGTTAGCATTGATTCATCAACCTTTAGGTTCTCAACTTCAATCAATCTTGCATCTGCAGGTACAATATCTCCTTGATTAAGAATTATTATGTCTCCAGGAACAATATACCTGCTGTTAATTACTTTTATTTTTCCATTACGCACAACCTTTGCGTATGGTGTTGAAAGCTTTTTAAGTTCAAGGATACTTTTTTCTGCTTTGTAATCTTGAATAAATCCAAATATTCCATTTGCGATTACAATACATAAAATCAGCAAGGAATCAACAACATTTGGTTCTCTTCCTGGAAGAAACCCAATTAAATACGATATTATTGCAGCAATTATTAATATGATTATTAAGAAATCTGTAAATTGACTTATGAATATTTTAAATGCTGAAATTCTTTCTTTTAATTCAATAGTGTTTTCTCCAAATTCTTTTAATCTTTTTTTTACTTCATCTTCGCTTAACCCATTTTCACTTGAATTTAATTTCTTAAAAACCTCTTTAATGTTAATGCTGTGCCACAAAATTCTCACCTATCCATTATCTTTGGATCTTCTTTTATGTGTTTTTGCAGTATAATTGGGAACATTAATGTTGTTAAAACAGAGGTTATTACAAGCATTGAAAAAACCTCAGCTGGTATTAATTTTAATTTTAATGCTGTTAAAGCAATTATAAGTTCAACAGCGCCTCTTGAATTCATAGCCCAACCAATTAAATAAAGTTGCTTTAAGCTTAAAGAACTAAATGGTTTAACAGCCATTGTTCCAAGTATCTTTCCAATTATTGCAATGAAAACTGTTCCAATGAGTAAATATGGGTCAAGAACAAGAGCCTTAAATCCAAATGTAAGCCCTATGTTTACAAAAAAGAATGGAATAATAAATGACATTGCTGTAATCTCAAAAGCACTTAATATGCTTTTTTTAACATATCCCCCTTTAAAGTTCTTTATTGCTATTTGAATTAAAAATCCTGCAATTAAAGCACCAATTAAATAACCTATTTCTAACATTTCAGATATTACTGCAAGTATAAGCAATAAAATCAACATAATTGTTAAAACATTAACTTGTGAGGGTTCCCTTTTTATGTACTTTGCTATTCTTGGAATTAACTTAAACATTAAAAATGTTAAAATTGCAAAAATTATTATATTGACTGGGATATAAAATAAATTCTTAAAAGTGCTTTGCGAAAGAGCAGCAACAATTGCTAAACCAAAAAGTTCTATAATATCGTCTATTGCTCCTGCACTTATCATTATTGTGCCAAGTTTTGTGTTAAGTGCTTTTAAATCCATAAGAACCTTTGTTTTTGTTCCCTCTGCTGTTACAGAAAGAGCAATACCAAAAATTAAAGCAACAATATCGCTATATCCAAATAATTTTATAAACGCAAAACCCAACACAAATGGAACTGCAGCTGAGAACATTGCAATCAATGTTGCATCTTTTGTTGTTTCCTTAAGTTTTTTAAAATCAATATGTATCCCAGCTAAGAAAAGCAAGAATATTATACCAATTTCAGACAAGAAATTAACAACAGAAAGAGTGCTGTAGTTAAATATAAGCTTGCTTATAAAAGGTAATCCTAAAATCATCCCAGCAACTATTTGCCCTATTGCTTCTGGCAAATTAAATTTTTTAAATATCTCTTTAACTATGAAAGAAGCACTTAAACATATTAATACAACAACCAAAACATCCATGTAATTTTAAAGAACTCTTTTGTTTTAATCTTTTGTGGAAAATTATTTATTTGTTTCTGTCATAAATTTACCTATGGTTGATTATGTTGAATCTACAAAATACCCTTTTCTTGATTTAAAGAGTTTTTTTATTGGGGTAATTCTAAATTATTTATGGTTCTTAATAATCCCAGTGATTTTTGTATTTGGCTACATGGTTGAAGTTATTAGGGAAACAATAAAGCAAAGCAACCTATTGCCCCATTGGTTTACTTTCCATAACTGGAAAAGATTTTTTAAGCATGGCATTAGTGTATTTGCGATACTTGCTATTTTTCTTCTTCCACCAATTGTTATATCTGCAGCAAGCACAACAATACTTGGCAATCCTTTAGAAGCATTAGCTGAAGGAACAACACCAAAGTTTAATGCCCTTGGTTTGTCTTTAAGTATAATTAGCTTTATCTTTTTATTAATTTCATTATTTTTACTTCCAATTTCAATTATTTTGTATGCTGCAAGTGAAAACATTCATTTTGCAATCTCTCCAAATGAGATGTTGCCAAGGATTAAAAGAGCACTTATCCCATACTTAAAAGCGTATGTAATATCCTTAGTTTTATTTTTTGTCTCATTTGCTTTGTTAACAATACCATTAATTGGGTATTTCATTGGCTTTGGCTTTATGTTTTATTCTCTTTTATTTTCAGCAAGGATTTTTGCAGAAATCTACAGGGACTACATGTAAACATTTATTAATACTTTCTTTTTTGTTTTTTCTGTGGGGCGGTAGTTTAACCAGGCAGAACGGCAGGCTCCAGAAGATGGAGCGATGACCCTTTGGGGATGATATGCAAGAGGTCTGAAGAGACCTGTTGATCGGGGACAGCCTTCAAAGAAGGTTGCCGGATTTCAAATCCCTGCCGCCCCACTAAACTTTTAGAAGACTTTTCTTAGATTTTTAAAAGGATTAAATCTATTTGTTGATATAGAACCTTCTTTCCAAACATCATCTTTTTTATATTTAAATCTAACAACACCATTCTTAAATTCCAAGATATCTACATCATCAAACAGCTCAGTTTCTACTTCTTCTTTTTTATTTAATACAACAATCCTTTTCTTATCCCCTTCTGTTCCTACAAAAGCAATACCATGCTTGCTTTTTATCTTTCCAATTCTATTATACAACCTCTTGCTTCCTATTTCTATTTCCCCATCAAATAAATACATACGCCATTTATCTTCTTCTCCAGTTACAAAATAAGCAATGCCATTTTCAAAATCAACAAGATAACACTTAGGATATAAACTGCTTTCCATTTCTCTTTTTCCATTAAATATAATAATCCTTTTCTTATATCCTTCTAGCCCTCCAAAAGCAACAGCTCCGTTATCAACAATCAAAGAAGAAATTTTATCATACAATCTGTCTCCTTCCATTTCTTTTTTCAAATCAAATAAGATTATTCTCCATTTATCTTCATCCTTAGCTGAAAAAGCAAGATATCCATCTTTGTATCTAACTCTGCCAATATCTTTATGAACACCGCTTTCTATTTCTTTTTCTTTATTGAATACAACAGCCCTATAACCATCTTTGTCTTCAGCTGCAAATGTTATAAAACCATTTTCACAAATAATATCTTTAATAAAAGCACGTTCTTTGCTCTTTATTTCATTATCTCCATCAAATATAACAACAAAATAGTTAACATTGTCAAACCTTACAGCCCTAAAGTATGCAACACCATCTTCAAATTCAAAGTCAAGAATTTTAAAATACTGCTTGGTTTTCAACTCTTCACTTCCATCAAATATTATTGCCATCTCCCCATTCTCATTTTTATCAATAAAACCAGCTGTTCCATTTTCTACAACTAGTTCAACTATTCTATTGTGTAATTTGCTTTCAAACAACTTACCATCTTTTTCAAGCAAAATTTTTTCTTTATCTCCTTCTTTAATTAAATATCCTACACCCTTAAGCTCATTCTTATGATTAAAATAGCTTAACTTTGCACCTAATTTATCTTTAGAAAGCAAAACTCTTCTTGCATACGGTATATGGAATAATACTTTATTTCCTTCAACTTCTGGAATAGCGTATTTATATGACACGCCCATTATTTCTTCTTTTCCATCAAATAATGCAATTCTACTACGCTCCTCATCTCTAATTGTGAAATAAGCAATACCTTTGTGTAAACACAAAAAAGGAATATGATTATATTCTCTGCTTTTTGCTTCTTCATTTTTTAAAAGTATAACTCTCTCTTTATTATTTTCTACTCCAACAAAAGCAACAATTCCATCTTTACATTGTATTTCATCATGCTCTTTGAAGTTAAGTATTATTTCATCGACGCTACTACTACTAACAACCATTGTTTCCAAATTAATTACATGCAAACCGTTATTTTCAACAATTGCATAACCCTCTTTTTCTTCTTTTATTTTAAAAACTCCAGGTGTATTTGGAAAAATAAAACCAGCCCAATCATCATTGATAACTCTACACCCTTTTGCTAATTTTTCAATCTTAGAATAAGGATATCTTCCACATTTAAAATCATAAATTACTTTATTTTCTTTATCCAAATACCAGCCATCAACCAATGTTTCCAATCTTGTCTCTCTGCTAAACAATGCATTTATATCCAAAAAATCACCCCAACTACTCATAAGTGACACCAAGTTTTAAATATTTCTATTTCTAAAAATTTTTAAATGGATTTTAACTTTCTTGAAACATGAATCCAGTTGTTTTAGGATTGAGTTGGTATATCCCTGCACTAGTGATTTTTCTAATCGTAAGTGTAAAGATATTGGACCATGATAAAAGAATAAATTATGAATCATTAAAAAAAGGTTTAAGCGAAGCTCCAGGAAATCTAATTGTCCTTTTATTAATCTTATTATTTATAAAATTAGAAAACAAATTACAAGACATTTCTTCTTTTGGAATTGATTTCACACCTGTTTTCTATAACTTAGAAGGAAACAAGCACATAGTGTTTCTTCAATCACTCATACATTCAAGCATATTTACAAATTTTATTTCAATTTTTTACTTGCTTTTCTTTATGGGTCTCTTAGTTGCATTCCCATTATATTTCATTTTAACAGGTGAAAAACAGCTTTTAAGAAGATATACATACATACTTGCATTCAGCTATGCTATCTTAGTGCCTTCTTATTTGTTCTTTAATGTAAAAGTAACATCTTTGTATCCAGAAAACACACCTGTTAAACCCTTACTATACAGCAATCCTGTTTATCTAAGCTTAGTAATGCTTGTTGATAGATTAGATGATTGTTTTCCAAGTGGACATATAAGTGTGCCATTTTCTTTGCTTTTGCTTTCATTTGAAATGAGGCACAAAAGGTCTTTTATACTCACATTAAAAATATTAATTTTAACAGCTTTTGCAATCCTATTTTTAGGCATACATTGGGGCATTGACATAATTGGTGGGCTTTTGCTTGGTTTCTTAGCATATGTTTTTTCAAAAAGCAGGTTTACTAAACCAATCTCTGTTTTTATAGACAAGGTAAATTCAAAAATAGAAAGGTTTATAAATACACAGTAGTTTTCTAATTCTATAGGGGTGGTGTAATTGAAGAGTAGTAAATTTTTACTCGGAATACTTGCTTTTATCCTTGCTTTAAGCATAGCAAATGCGTCTGTTTATGATATTAAGATGGATATATTTCCATTTAATCCAGACAATGATGAGTTAGTTTTAAATGAAGATGAAGAATTCTTGGTTTTTGGATATATTTATATTAACGATGACACACAAGCTCTTAAAACATCAGAATTAAAAATCCAAGTGTTAGATGATGAAGGAAATCTTGTTGCCACATACTCTCCAACATACATTGGCCCTTCTGATGATTATGTTTTTGATGGATACTTTTACAAAACAATTGATATATCAGATGAAGGAGAATATGTTGTTAGAGTTAAAATAGGTGACTTAGCAAAAGAGTTTAAGGTTGTAAAAGTTGAAGACATGGGGGATAAAGAACTTCAACTTAACTTATTGGATTACTCAATTAACAACAACATTTTAAAAATAGGGATAAGAATTGAAAACAAAGATACACAAAACCATGAAGTTAAAATATATTTAAAAGGAGAAAAGAATTTTGAAAACCCAGAAACTGTAAAAATAGAAGTTCCAGCAAATGATGTTAAAACAAAAGAAGTTGAACTTCCGGTTGATGAATTTGGAGAATCTAATTTCTTAATTGCTGCTCAAGCATACTCAGATGGATTAATTAGTAATCCAAGTTATTTATCAGTTAGTGGATTAAAAGAAGATAAAACGTATCACAAAGAAGATATAGAAATAGTTGATGTTTCACTTGAAAAAAGCACAATTTTTCCAGGAGAAATAGTTGAAGGTACTGCTTTAATAAAAAACAAAGGAACTTCTTTAGTTCAATATCAATTTGAGTATGTTTATGACAACAATGTGTTTAAAAAAGGACACACAAGTTGTGTTCAACCAGGAGAAACAAAAGAAGAAAAATTCCTTTTGGAAATACCAGACAAAAGCAACATAGAGGTTACATTTAAGGCATACAATGAATTAACATACTATGAGCTTAAAAAGAGCTTTATTATATCTCAAAGAGAAAAGAACTTCTTGTTTAGTATTAATAAATACAACGATGAGATAAACGCAGGAGAATCAAAAGAATACAAGATTAAAATATATAACATTGGAAACATGGATGATGTTTATAAGATTTCAACTAGTGGTTGGGAACATATTAAGATAAACAGCACTCTTGTTTCCCTTAATGCATCAAAATCTATCGAAATACCATTGATACTTACGGTGCCAAATGAAACAAGAGTTGGGGGATATCAATTAAATGTAACTGTTTGTAACACAGAAAACAAATGTGTTACAAAAACCTTAAACTTTAACGTTTTAAAGCCAGAAGAAGAACAAGTAGTAATATCATGGGACATTCAACCAGAAGTAAATTTTTCAAATTTAGAACCAATTGAATTTAAGTTTAATATAACAAACATTGGAGCTGAACAAAAGACATACACAATAGAGATTGTTCCAGAAGCTGGATTAAACTATACTATGGAAAATGAAACAATCACACTTGATGTTGATGAAACAAAAGAGATTACCTTTAATTTAATCCCAACAAATGAAACTAATTATACAGCTTTTGTTGTTATTAGTGTAAATGGTGAGGATGTATTTACAAAAGAGATAACACTTACTTATAAAGAAGAGGAAAATGAATTCGGTATTACAGGAATGTTTATAACAGAAGTAAAGGATGTTTATGTGCCTGGACTAATTGCATTGGCAATAATTGGCATAGCAGTTTTAATTTACTTTGGATACAAGCATTTTTCACAAATAGTTTGGAGAGAAAAGGTTTTAGAATATACAAGAAAGCATCCACAAGATTTAACAAGATATCGCAATACTTATTAATCCCATTCTTTTAATTTTATCTTATGGCTAAAGAACCACCAGCTGAAGCAATTTTAACAGGAGACAAGGTTATTATATTAGATAAAGAAGCATCAAATAGAATTTTTAACAAAGGATGGTATGGACAAATAGTTAGAGATAAATTAGAACTTGCTTTAGTAGAAGCATTATTCTTAATGCAAAAAGGAACAATTGTTATTAAAAGCCAGAAAGGCAGACTTATGGATTTAAAAAGGTTTATAAAAGAAGCAACAAAAGTTGACCCAAGGTTTTATACAAGATATACTGTTTATGCTGATATAAGGAAAAGAGGATATATAACAAAAACAGCTTTAAAATATGGTGCTGATTTTAGAGTTTATGAAAGAGGAACAACACCAGGACAGGAGCATGCAAAATGGGTTTTATTTGCAGTGCATGAAACAGAAATTTTTGATTGGAGGAAGTTTGCAGCAATGATGAGAGTCGCGCATTCTGTTAGAAAAAAGCTTTTAATTGGAATAGTGGATGATGAAGGAGATGTAACATACTATGAAGTTAGATGGACAAGACCTTAATCTCTTAAAATAAATTCCTCAATTACATCTTTTGCTTTCTCTCTTTTTTCTTGATGTTCTAATATGAACTTTGTTATTTTTTCAATAACTATCTGCTTTAATTCACCAGTTAAGAGCTTCCCAGAGCGATAGTCTTCTTCGATTTTCTTTAATTTTTTATCGTCTGGCTCAAAAAAGTACTTTAAATATTGAAAAGGTATGTCAATATCAGGATTTCCACCATATTTTCTATGAGCCTCAATTGTTTCTCTTCCTCCTGAAAAAGCATTTTTTATCTTCTTTTCAATTTCTTTAGGTGTATCTGTTGTAAAAATTGCTGAATTCGGAATAGATGCTGACATTTTTCCTCCTTCCAACAAACCAGGCAAGAGTTTGCTTTGAATCGACGCTGGTTTTAAATATCCAAGTTTTGGCAAAACATCTCTTGCAATCCTAAAATGTGGGTCTTGGTCTATTCCATGTGGAATTAGGCAAGGAACATTTTTCCCTTGAAAAACAGATTCAAGAAAAGCAGGAACTGCCTGCATGCTTGTGTAAAATATTTGTCCTATGTTTGAAGAATTTTCAAATCCAAAAACAGCCTTAGCAGTTGAAAAAGTTATGTGTTTTGCAACCCTTATTGCTTGTTTGTAAAGTGTTTTTGCATAGTCTGTATCAACAATTATCTTTGTGAGTTTTTTATTGAACCCAAGCGCAATTATATCTAATGCATTTTCATAAGCAATCTTATTTGCTTGCTCAATTGTTAGATTTCTTTTAAACAAAAACTTCTCATCATCAGTCAACTGAATGTAACATTTAACTTTAAATTTCTCTTGAAGATACTTTGTGAATGTTAGTGGAAGCAAATGACCTAAGTGAAGATTTTCAGAAGGACCCCTTCCAGTGTAAAGATAAAATTTGTTCCCTTTTTCATACTCATTTAAGATAAAATCTAAGTCTCTGTGGGCAAAAAAGATTTTCCTTCTAAGCATGAAATGGACTTCTCCTGTTATTTTCTTAAATTTCTTTAAGATACTTTCATCTATCAAAGACACCCCAAATTGCTTAACAAGCTTATCATAATCTATTTTTCCTTCAACTTCCCATGGCGTTACTTTGAATTCAGCCATTTTTATCTAACTTCTCAGATAATTTCAAACTCTTTAAAGCTTTCTTCAAACCCTTTTCTAAAGAAAAGCGTTTACGGAAAAGGGAGGTATGGAAGCGTAGGTTCTGATATAGGAACCCGCTGGTGGTTCTCATGCTGGAGGTTCCTATGGTTCCTGGAGGTAATAGGAACCCGCCGGAGGTTCCTATGCAGGAGGTAATAGGAACCTGGGTTCCTATGGGTTGCAGGAACGGATGAGAACCCGCTGGTGGTTCTCATTTCTCTTTGGTTAAGCTTTCTCTTCCTAAGAGAAAGGTTATTTAAATAAAAAGATATTGGATAATTTGGTGATAAAATGAGAGTTAAGAGTTTTCCAGAGTTTTTTGCTACGTATAAGATATATGAAATTGTTATGGATGTTCTTAAAAAGAATTTAAGGGAAAAGGACGCAAAGCTTGTTATAACTGACTTAATAAACCAAGATGCAAAGCCAAATGATTTTCTAAAAAAACTTGCTCTTGTTCTTAAAAAACACACACATCCAACAAAAGCAAGCAATATCTTAATGAAAATAAAAGAAAGGTTAAAGGAATTGCTTGATGTTGAAATTGAACCAAGAGAGATAATTTTAACAAAAAATGGAAAAGCTGTTTTAAAAGTCAGGGTTGCTAACAGAACAGAAGCCATGCTTAAAATAAGGGTTGGTGTTGAACAAATAGGAAGAAAGTACACAGCAATCATATACGACCCTGCAAAATCATTTGGCTACACAAAGGTTATTAAATCCCAGATAGTTGAAGCTGGAAAGGTTGGAGTTTTTAAGTTTATTATAAAACCAGATATCTTTGGAATTCAAGACATATATGAGCTAAACAAAAACAAAGAGCTTTCAATTACTCTTGGTATTCAAGCAGAGGCAGACGGCATTGATGGATTAAAAACTTCTGTTATGAAAGTTCCTGTAAAAATCGTAAAGGTGAAAATATGAAAATATCTGAAATCCATCCTGGAATGACAAGTGTAAATTTTAAAGCAAAAGTTAAGGATATCGCACCAATAAGAGAGGTTAAAACAAGATATGGAAAACAAAAAGTTACAAATGCCACAGTTTTTGATGATAGTGGTGAGCTAAAACTAACACTTTGGGGAAAACAAATAGAAAAGGTTAAAGTCGGTGACATAGTAGAAGTAATAAATGGTTATGTTAGAGAATGGAATGGTGAAATACAAGTAAGTGTTGGAAAAATGGGGGAGTTGAAAGTAAATGAAATGTAAAAGATGCGGAAGAGAGCTAAAAAAAGAATGGAACTACTGCCCTTATTGTGGCGAAAAGAAAACTTTGTTTAAATTTAGCTTTAACTTGTTTGGAAAAGACGTTGAAGAAGAAATAAAAGAGATATTTGATGAGCTTTTTCCCAATATAAGAATAACATTTAAAACAAGCGAGCCCCAAAAACAAATCCAAATCAAGAAACATGTTCCAATAAGAGAAGTTGAAAAAGTTGTTGAGCCTAAGACAAATATAAAAAGATTTTTAGGAAAATTAGAAATAAGCATCGAACTTCCAGATGTTTCTTCTGTTAATGACATAATAATAAGAAAATTTAGTGAGTCAATAGAAATAAGAGCATACGCTGGAAAGAAGATGTACTTTAAAGTAATACCTCTTGAAGAAGAATATAATTTATTTAAAAAGATATTTAAAAATGGTGTTTTAAAACTTGTTTTATCAAGGTGACTACTTCACTATAGTGACTTCTTTATAGAAGCTTTTAAATATTGTGAATTTTTAAATAGCACATAGGAGGTGGGATGAGATGGCTGCAAAAAGGAGAAGAAAGTCAGCAAGGAAGAGTACATTGGACCTCGGAAAGAACGTTGGTTACTGGATATTTTTAGTTGGTATATTTATAGCAATAATTGCAGGGTTGCTTACAAGAACACTTAACCAAACAATATTTTGGGTATTAGCAGTGCTTGGTTTAATTGTTGGATTAATTAATGTAACATTAAAAGAAGAAGTACCATTTTTAGTAGCGTCATTAGTGTTGCTGTTAGCATCAGGATTCTGGGGATTAATTCCATTTATTGGTAATACATTAGTAGCAATATTACAATACATCCAAGCGTTTGTTGCACCAGCAGCAATAGTAGTTGCACTAAAAGCAATATACCACTTTGGAAGATAAATCCTTCTTTTTTTATTTTTTATCAGAACCCATATTCTTCAAACTTTTAGAAAAAGCCTTTACACAAAAGATTTCTTTGGTAAATCTTTCTTCAAACCCTTTTCTAAAGAAAAGCGTTTACGGAAAAGGCTTCTTTGGTAAAGCTTTCTTTTTAAGAAAGGTTTGAAGAAAGCCTTTACGGAAAAGGGAGGTATGGAAGCGTAGTTCTCATGTAGGAACCCGCGTTCTCATGCGTAGCATTTATAAGTTATCTACATCTTTTTGCATGTATGAAAATCAAGTTATTTGCTCTTTTATTTTTAATTTCACTTAGTATTGCTCATGCAAATATTGCACAAACAAAAATCCTTGGAGTTAGAGTTCTTGATTCTGGAGACTTTATGGGTGTTGTTGCAAACCTAACAGTTGAAGTTAAACCTGGAAGTGGAAGAGTTTTTGTTGAAACAAAACCTTTAACAGAAATTGATACGCAAGCTTCTGCGCGACTTGCTAAAGAAGTTGCATGCAATATATTGGAATATAACTGCTCGAATCTTGACTTCTTTTACATAATACATTCTGATTACCAAATGGTTGGAGGTCCAAGTGCTGGTGCAGCTATGACAGCTGCAACAATGGCAGCTTTGCAAGGAATTAACTTAAAAAAAGATGTGTTAATAACAGGAACAATTAATCCTGGTGGGAGCATAGGTCCAGTTGGTGGAATAATAGAAAAAACACAAGCAGCATACATTGCTGGAGCTAAAGTACTTCTAATCCCAAAAGGAGAATTAGATGAAAACATAAAATCCTTAGCAAAGTCAAAATGGGATATTGACGTTATTGATGTTGGGGATATAACAGACGCGTACAAGTATTTAACTGGTTATCAAATTGTAAGAAAAAACATAACAAACTCAGAAATAGCTTCAAAAACATATACAGAGATAATGAAAAAACTTAGCAATGAGCTTTTAAATCAAGCGCAAGAACTATATGAAAAAGCAGAAGGAAATTTTAATGTTTCAATAGCATCAGATAGTATTAAAAGCGAGCTTAAAGAATATCTTAATCTTGCAAAGCAAGAAATTAATAATGCAGAAGATAGTTTTTCAAAAAAAGAATATTATTCTGCATCAAGCTTTTCTGTGAGGTCCATGATAAATTCTCAGTATGTTATCTATGTTTTAACCTATGAAGAAAGTGAGGAAAAAGAGAACGAGCTAAATAAGATTCTTGGGAATGTTACACTTGATATTAGCACATTTGAATCCTTATTTTTAAGAAATAGAAAAATAGACAATTTAAATGACATAGAAGTTTATGCTGTAGTAATAGATAGGATAAAAGAAGCAGAAGACATTTTAAAAGAAGCATACAATGCAAAAATAGAGAATGACACATATAAAACATTATACTTAGCAGCATTTGCAAAGGTTAGAGAAAATACAGCATACAGTTGGCTTACACTTGTTAATTATTTTAAAGGTGACATGATTTTATCATTTAATCCTCAAAATGTTAAATCCATTGCTCAAGAAAGAATAGAACAAGCTCAAACATCCATTGTTTATGCTCAAACTGTTGTTAATAATTCTGTTGTTGAACAAGCAAAAGAACATCTTAAAAAAGCAATAACAGCATACAATTCTGAGAATTATGTGTTTGCTTTGTTTGAAGCATCAAAAGCAAGAGCAACAGCAAATTTAGCAATGGAGATTAGGGCATTAACAAATGAAACAATTGAAGAAAAATTAAATGACTTAGAATATGATGCAAAGCTTTACATTAAAAAAGCAGAAGAAAAAGGACTTTTACCAATCTTAGCACTAAGCTATTTAGAGTTTGGAAAAACCTTAAGACAAAAAGACCCT
Organism: Nanobdellota archaeon; assembly: GCA_021163365.1. Classification (GTDB taxonomy): domain Archaea; phylum Nanobdellota; class Nanobdellia; order CSSed11-243R1; family CSSed11-243R1; genus JAGGWW01. The sequence goes on along the minus strand of JAGGWW010000042.1, from coordinate 8,524 downwards.
CTTCAATCAATGGTTTTCTTTAGCTATTCAAGGCAAATGGCTTTAATATCTGAAGATTTGGTTGAAGCTACAACTGGCAAACAATTAGTTAAAAAAGGTGCTGAAATAGAAGTTTTTAAAGTTAAACCATTTTCAACAACAAATTTAATTATTGATATCCTCATACTCATCTCAGGAGCATTGCTTGGTATTTTAATATCCTTTTATTTGCTTGAAAAAACCTAAATCTTATATTCTTCAAGCTTGAATATTCTTCCAACTATAACCTCTTTCCAATCTGTTATTATATCTCCAAACAATTCCTTTATTTCTGATTTAAATTCATCTAAATATCTGGCATCCTTACCAAGTGCAACAATGTATATATCATAATCTCCAATCATTGAAAAAACATCTATAACATTATTTTTTTTAACAAGAAAATTAACAAATTCATTGAATTTTTCTTTTTTAATCCCTTTTAGCTTTAGATATATGTGGGTTCCTAATGAATAGCCATATTTTGCTGGGTCTGCTTGAATTGTATATTTTGTTATTACACCAAGTTTTTCAAGTTTTTTTATCCTCTTTTTTGTTGCATCAATTGAAAGCCCTATTCTTTTTGCAATAGTTGTTAGTTTCTCTCTTGCATTTTCAGACAAAATATTAAAAATCTGCTTATCCTTTTCATCAAGCTCAATCATGAAAACATAAAAAATAAGATTATTTATAAACTTTTGCTAATATTTTGTGGAATTTCAATCATAGCAGTAGAAAAACTCAGAAAAGCCATCTAAAGTCAAAACCCTTATGCTTAAAATTCTGCCAATTTCGCTTTTTTTGAAGAATTTTTAAGAAAAATTTTTAGAAAAGTCTTTAAATAATAGATGCTATATATTAATTACCACTAAAAAGTGGTAAAAAAAGGAGGTGGTTCGAAATGGCGAAACCCTTTTTAATGATCGGGACTGATATTGTAGTTGAGGTTCCAACTGAATATATAACCCAAGAACAATTGACGACAACACCATTGGGTTATCTACTTGCACAATACACAATGTCTGCAACATTTTCAGGAGATTACGATGCATTTAAACAAGCAGGAGAAGAAGTTTATAAAAAAGCAATTGAAATAACAGGTTCAGAAGATATTGCAAAAGAAGCTCAACAGCTATATTATTTGTCTGTATTGGGTGCTGCATCTGTAGTTGGACTACAAGATGCACTTGATAAAGCATATAAGGCAGTCACACAAATGGAAAAATCAGGAGCACCTGAGGAAGAGGCTATGAAAAAAGCATTAGATATTGTCGATGAAGAATTAAGCGGATTAGAAAAAGAAGTTTCAGATGAATTTAAAGAATTCCCATTAGTTGTTGAAACAGCAAAGAAAATGTATAACAAGATAGCAGACTATGTTAAAAGTGGTTTTGAAGAGTAATTCTTTTTATTTTTCTTACCAAACTTATTTAAACTCTGCCAATCTTCTTATTAGCATGCATGAAAAAGAGCTTGAGATATTAAAAGAAAGTTTTAAAGACATTAAAAAAGAAGAGGAGATTATAAAAGAACTTGAGAAGTATAGCAAAAAGTTTGAAGAAAATTTAAAAAAATACATTAACCTTAGAACACAAGGTAAGATAAAAGAAGCAAAGAAATTAAAAGAAGAACTAAAAAAAGAACTCAACGGGTTTTTACATCTTTACGTTAAGTTAAAGGCATTAAGAGAAAAAGAAGGAAAAGAATTAAGCGCTGCGTCAAGCATATTTTTATCTAGTTATGAAAGACTTTTTGGAGTCCTACGTAATTTATAAGAAAAAAATCTAGAAATGTTTTTAAACATCAAATTATTTACCACATTGGAGGTGTAAGAATGGCGAACCCAACAATTAAGATAATCCATGACGAAGTTATAAGAGAGCATGAATTAAATGAAAACGAAATGAGAATTCTTAAAGAAGAATTAAAGGAAATAAAAGAAGAGGAAAAATTAATTAAAACAATAGAGACATATCTTTCAAAATTAGACCATTTTGAAAGAGAATATTATCGTTATCGAATCAGCGGGGCGCCTGGCAAAGCAGAAGTTATGTTACATGATATGAAAGATATATTAAAAAAATTGGAAAAAATAGCAAAAAGATTAGAAGAAGAAGAAGTAAAAGCAGGAAGTTTTACTAAGGCTTTCTTACAAAAATATAGATATATGGATAACTTAGTTAGGCAGGAGCTTTATGCTTGGAGAGCAAGGTAACTAAACAGGAACACCAACGTAAATATTGTGTTTATTTGATACAATTTTTACTTTAACTCTTCCTTTTTGTTTATTGCAATCAACAATTGACACACATCTATTTCTTGCAACACCAAGCATCTCATTCCTAAGCCATCCAGGAGCTATTATGTCAACCTTAACTTTTTCTCCTTTTTCCATCACTATTGGAAGCATTTTTGCTTTATGAATTCCAAAATCTTTTGGCTTCAAAATTAATTTTACACCAAACTCTTTTTCAAGAGATTTAAGATATTTATTGTAAAACTGCCACCATGTTTGAATTCTTATCCCACTTGGCTTTCTACCAAGCTTGTATCTTTCAAATTTTTGTACACCCAAAGGCGGACAATTTTTTCCAGCACCAATTTCAAGCGCAAATCTAATTACCTTAGGAATCTCTTCATCATTAATTCTTGGTAGATAAACTGGCGCAATTAATAAATCAATTTTACTTTTTGCTATTTCTTTTGCAATCTCTTTTATTTTTTCAACATCATACCATGGAACACCAGCAAGTTTTTTTGCTAATTCGGGATTCATAGAACTTAAGGATAAATTAATTCTTGTTAAACCTGCTTTTTCAAATTGTTTTATTTTTTCCTTTGTTAACAAAGTTCCATTTGTTTGAAGAGATATTATCCCAACTTCAGGTATCTCTCTTAATCTCTTAACAAGCTCAACAATCTTTGGATAAAGCATTGGCTCACCAGTAGAATCAAGATGACATTCTATATCATCTATTCCTTTAAATTTAATGATTTCTTTTACATATCTAACAAGATAATCTAAGTCAACAATATATTGATTAACCCTTGTTCTTGAAAATGGGCCAGCATCAACAGAACAGAAAGGACAATTAAGATTACACCCACAATACGCTCTTACCTGCAGAAGATTTGTTCCTCTATCAATTATTCCAAAGTATATAGCCCCAATTAAAGGAATTGGTTCGTTTATTCTTATGAGCATACTATATATAGTGTTTTCCCAAATTATAAACTTTAAAACAAATATTTAAATTTGAAAACTGGCTGAATTAATCTATGAAAATAGACGACTTTATGGCTTTTTGTAAAAGAAGAGGATTGGTTTATCAAAATTCAGAAATATATGGCGGATTAGCTGGTTTTTATGATTACGGACCAATTGGAGTAGAAATAATTAATAACATAAAAAAAGAATGGTGGGATTCTGTTGTTAGAAAACTTGACAATGTTGTTGGTATTTCTGGTTCTATTATTACACATAGAAAGGTTTGGGAAGCATCTGGACATACAAAGGAGTTTATTGATTTTATAACTGAGTGCAAGAAATGTAAAACAAAGTTTAGAGCAGACCACTTAATCGAAGAACAACTAAAGATTAAAACAGAAGGAATGAAAAAAGAAGAACTAAACAAGCTCATAAAAAAAGTAAAATGTCCAAATTGTAAAGGAGAATTAAAAGAGGTTACAGAATTTAATCTAATGTTTGAAACAAAAGTCGGTCCTGGTGAAGGAGAAAAAACATATTTAAGGCCAGAAACAGCACAACTAATCTTCATCAATTTTAAAAACGTTTTAGACACAACTCGCTTAAAACTTCCATTTGGAATTGCTCAAATTGGAAAAGTTTTTAGAAATGAAATCTCTCCAAGAAACTTTCTTTTTAGAATGAGGGAATTTGAGCAAATGGAAGTTGAGTTCTTTGCAGACCCTAAAAATGAGAAATGTCATTTATTTGACGAAGTTAAAGATGTTGAAGTTAATATTTTAACAGCTGAAGCTCAAGAAAAAGGAGAAGAAGCAAAAAAGATGAAAATCAAAGATTTGTATGAAAAAGGAATAATTAAATCAAAATGGCAAGCATTTTGGATAGGTTATAGATACAAATGGTTTTTAGACCTTGGAATAAACAAAGAAAAATTAAGAATACGTGAGCATTTGAAAGATGAGCTATCCCATTATTCAACCTCAACATTTGATATAGAATACAACTATCCATTTGGATGGAAAGAGCTTGAAGGAATTGCAAATAGAACAGATTTTGATTTAAAGCAACATGAAAAATTTTCTGGAGAAGAACTTAAATATTATGATGAGGAAACAAAAAGAAAATTCTTACCTTATGTTGTTGCTGAACCCTCTGTTGGTTTAGATAGGGCATTTCTTACTTTTATAATAGATTCTTATCATGAAGAAAAAGTAAAAGGAGAAAAAAGAGTTGTTTTAAAACTTCATCCAAGGCTTGCAGCATATAAAGCTGCTGTTTTCCCATTAGTTAACAAAGATGGGCTTCAAGAAAAAGCAAAAGAAGTTTACAAGTTTGTAAAAGGTTGTTTTCCTTGCTTTTATGATGATAAAGGCTCTATTGGGAGAAGATACAGGAGAATGGACGAGATTGGAACACCATTTTGTATAACAATAGATTATCAAACCTTAGAGGACAACACAGTTACAGTAAGAGATAGGGATACTATGCAACAAAAAAGAGTAAAAATAGATAAACTTTTAGATGAGATTTATAAAAGCTTATATAGTTGAACTTTCTCTTTCTTTTTATGAAAGAATGCATGGGCGAAGATGGAGAAACATATTACGAAATAAATGGAATGTGGTATAGAAAGGTTGGAGATAAATTAGAAAGCTGCAGCAAGCCAAAGGTTTTAATTTCTTGCAAGATAATAACAAAGGACAAGGAAAAAGAGTTCTTTTTAAAACACCTTGTTAAAGAAAAATAGCAAAGTTTTAAATTAATTTCTTGTTTTCTTTTTAACATGATTGATGTTGAAACACTTCACAATCTTGAGAAAAAAGTTCTATTGGCATTAAAAGAATTAGGAGAAGGAATTTCGCAAAAAGCATTGATGGAAAAAACAAGTCTTGGAGAAGATGAGATTAATAGAGCAATAGAATGGCTTAAAGCAAAGGGGCTTATTCACATATTAGAAGACATTAAGCAAAGATTTAAAGCAACTGAGCTTGGATTAAAGTATGCAAAAATTGGAATGCCAGAAAAAAGATTTTTAAAAGTCATTGAAAAATCACCAAAGACATTTAAAGATGTAATAAAAGAGGCAAATTTAGATAAAAACGAATTCAATGCAGCAATAGGTTTTCTAAAAGACGAGAATTGCATTGAAATAAAAAATGGATTAATTAAAATTACTGATATTGGCTTGTTAAAACTAAATTCAGAATGGATAAGTGAAGAACTTTTAAAAGAGCTTCAAACCCCGAAACTTTTAGAAGAAATCCCAGAGGGTTTAAGACAAGCAATTCCATTTTTAAGAGAGAGAGGTTTAATAGAGATAGATGAAGAAAAAATAAAACAAGTTTATCTCACAAAAGAAGGAAAGCAAATTCTTCCAAAAGTTAAAATAGAAGAAACAATTGATATTTTAACACCAGAAATAATTTTAAATAAATCTTGGAAAAATAAAAAATTTAGAAAGTATGATATTTCTGCACCAGCCCCACCAATTTTCCTTGGAAAAAAACAACCTTACTTAAGGTTTGTAGATGAGCTAAAGAAAAAATTAATTGCATTTGGATTTGAGGAGATGAAAGGGCCTATTGTTGAGCTGGCTTTTTTCAATAATGATTTGTTGTTCATGCCACAAGACCACCCCGCAAGAGAAATTCATGATATTTACTTTGTTAAAAAAGGAGCTGGTGATTTAAGCAAGTATAAAGCCCTCTTGGATAAGATAGAAAAAGTTCATGAAGATGGTTGGGAAACAGGGTCAAAAGGATGGCATTACCCATTTGACAAAAAGAAATCAGCTGACATTATCTTAAGAAGCCATACAACCCCTGTTTCTATTAGAAAGCTTCTTTCAAAAGATTTGAAAATTCCAGGAAAATATTTCACAATAGACAGAGTTTATAGACCAGATGTTATTGATTGGAAACATTTAACAGAGTTTGACCAAGTAGAAGGTATAATCCTTGGAGAAGAAATAACATTCAGAGAGTTGCTTGGAATCCTAAAAATGTTTGCATTAGAAGTTGGTGGTGTTAAAAAGCTTAAATTCGTCCCAGGTTACTTTCCTTTTACAGAACCTTCAGTAGAGCTTCATGTTTATATGAAAGGAAAAGGTTGGATTGAGATAGGTGGCGCTGGCATATTTAGGCCAGAAGTAACTTTGCCCTTGGGAATAGAAGTTCCTGTAATTGCATGGGGTCTTGGAATATTAAGATTATTTATGACAAAGCACAATGTGAATGATATGAGGTATGTTTTTTCAAATGATTTAAGATGGCTTAGAAACTTTAGGTGGGAAAATGCCTAAGATAGAGGTTTCGAAAAAGGATTTAATGAACTTAACTGGCATAAAAATAAGTTTTGCTAAGTTAAAAGACATCTTGTTAGAATATCTTAAAGCAGATGTTGAGGATGTAAAAGGAGATATTTTAACAATAAAATTAGAAGATACAAACAGACCTGATTTATGGTGTGTTGAGGGTATTGCAAGAGCTTTAAGAGTTCTTCTTGGAAAAGGCTCAAAACACTATAATGTTAAACCATCTGGGATAACAATTGAAGTTGATAAAAAGCTTAAGAATATAAGGCCATATATTGCATGCGGAATAATAAAGAATGTAAAAATAACAGACGACATATTAAAAAGCATAATACAATACCAAGAAAAACTTGGTGGAACATATGGAAGGAAAAGAGCAAAAGCTGCGCTTGGCGTCTATGACTTTGATAAAATAAAAGGTAAAAGACTTCATTACAAGGCAGCTAAGCCAAATTCAATTAAATTCACACCTCTTGATTTTAACGAAGAACTACCACTTAATGAAGTTCTTAAAAAACATCCAAAAGGAATTGAGTATGCCCATTTATTAAAAGACAAAAAGTATTATCCTGTTATTCTTGACAGCGATGGCAAAGTTCTTTCAATGCCACCAATTATTAATTCAAATGAAGCTGGAAAAGTTACACTAGACACAAAAAATCTTTTTGTTGAAGTCACTGGCACAGATTTTCAAACTGTTATGAATATGCTAAACTTATTTGTTATGGCAATTGCTGAAAGAGGTGGAAAACTTTATTCTGTTAGAATAAAATATAACTATCCTGCAGAATGTGGTTTTGAAGTTTCTCCAAAGTTTTTACCAACACCCTTTAACATAAAACCAAGTCATGTTAATAAAATGCTTGGGTTGGGTTTAACATTAACAGAAATAAAAAAACTTCTAAGGAAGATGGATTACAAAATTTTAAGAGCAGATTCTGTAAATGACATAATTTCTTTGGAAATTCCATTTTACAGGAAAGATGTAATGCATGCGGTTGACATAATTGAGGACATAGCAATTGCTTATGGATATAATAACATAGCCCCAATTGAGCCAAGAATCTCAACAAAAGGGAAACTATTGCCTGAAACAAATAAGCATGACTTAATTAGAGAGCTTATGATAGGAATGGGATTCCAAGAAGTCTTTTCATTCACATTAACAAGCAAAGATGTTTTGTTTGATAAAATGAACACAAAGGGCAAATGTATAGAAATAATGAATCCAATGAGCAGAAACTACTCTGTTTTAAGAAATTCCATACTCCCAATTTTAATGAATTTCTTAAAAAAGAATAAAACAGTTGAGTTTCCACAAAAGATTTTTGAGCTTGGGCCAATCATCTTGCCAGATGAGAAAAGCTACAACAAGGCAAAGCAATTAACAAATCTTTGTGTAGTAATAGCTCATTCAAAAGCAAACTTTACTGAGATTAAAAGTGTTCTTGAAACCTTAATGAAAAACTTGGGAAAGGAAATTAAACTTAAACATGCAAAACACAAATCCTTTATCTACGGGAGATGCGGTGAAATAATACTAAATGGAAAAGCGATTGGCATTATCGGAGAAATTCATCCAAAAGTTCTTGAAAACTTTGACCTTGAAAATCCTGTTGTTGCCTTTGAAATAAATGTTGATGAGTTATGATGCGAAAAGGCGCAAATATGGAAAGAGAATTACTCAAAAAATTTTTAGAAATAGGTTGGGGTGCAACTCGTGTAGCTGGTTCTGGAAAAACAAAAAATGCACCAGACATAATAGCAGGAAGGCCAAGACAGCTTTTAATAATTGAATGCAAATCAAGTAAAAAGGATGTTATTTATTTAAAAAAGGAAGAAGTCCTTAATGTTATTTCCTACGCTGCTAAATTTGGTGGCGAGCCATGGTATGGTGTTAGATTTAATAACCATCCTTGGAGATTCATTCCAGCTCACGAACTTATTGAAAATCCAAAAATCGTCAAAGGACAAGGCATTGATTT
>JAGGWW010000007.1 GCA_021163365.1 Nanobdellota archaeon | reverse complement strand
ATCATACACATAATAATTGTGAAGTTTTGTTTCAAAATTTAGAAAAATGGAAATCAAACACCCTTTTCAAAAAAAGAATAAAATTGTTATCTGATGCAATTAACTTCTTTAACAAAGAATGGAAGAATAATGACATAAATATAAACAATATTATAATTCCGCTATTAATAAATCAAATAGAAGGTATTAGAAAAGATTTCTTGAAAGGTAAGGGATATGTTGAAATTGAGCATAATCAATGGCAAGATCCTGTAACAAAACAAACACCAAGTTGGAAGAAAATATTCAAAAATCAATTCAAAGATTCAGACCAATTTACAGATTGGATATCAACAATATTTATTGATATTTTGTTTGGTAAACAAACTTCTGACTCAATAATTACTTGGAATAGACATAAAATCTCACATGGAGAGACAAGTAGATATGGTCGTTTAGAGAATACAATTAGATGTTTTATGATTTTAGATTTTCTTTCAGAATTATCTTAAATTATCTTTTCGGCGGACTCGCAACTCGGAATTTTTCCCTTCGGGAACGTTGCACTAAAATTCCGTCTTCCCTTCGGTCAGAGAGCATAACAGCGATTTAACGGTTTCACTCATTGCATTCGCTCCACCCAAATCCGCCTTCGGCGGACTTCGTTAAATCGCATAGTTATATTCAATCACTCGGGCGCGCTCTAGAATCCAGTAAATTTATAAAATATCGAATTTTAACTTAAATTATGAAACTTTATTTAGTTAGGCATGCTCAGAGAGATTTTGGATTAAAATTTGACCAGTTAAATAAAGTAGGGATTGAACAAGCTAAAAGATTGGGATATTATTTTAAGAATAAAAAAATTGATTTTATTTATTGTAGTGTTAATAAACGTGCCAAAGAAACTTTAAAACATATGCTACCTTTTTTGAAAAAACCATTTAAAATAATTTATACTTCAAAACTTAGGCAACATAATGTTCCAGAAGAGGTTGGAAAAGAGGCTTTCAAAATACTAAAACTTAAAGAGAAAATAGAAACAAAAGAAGAATTAGAAAAGAGAACAAAAAATTTCTGGGAATATCTAAAGAAAAAACATAGAAAGCATTCTATATTGATAGTAAGCCATAAAGAAGTTATAAAATCCCTCATATGTCAAATTCTTAATTTACCATCAAGCGAAAGTGTTTATATTGCTAAACTACCGAGTGCAAGTATTTCAATTTTTGACTTTGATAAAAATTTAAAAATTATAACATATATAATCGGAGATTTGACTCATTTGCTAAAATTTCGCGCGCCCTCGTGACTTCTGCGTTGCTCGGCTTACGCCTGTGCTACTCGACCCTACGCTTCGCTTGGGGAATATAACAGCAAATATGCGGGAAATCTGCACTTCGTTTGATTTCCCCAAATCGCCTATCGGCGACTTCGCATATTTGCCATATGATAGTTTCAATTCCCCGGCGGCCCTCAGAAAAGAAGAAAAGAGAAAGATTTAAATAAATTGGTAGTAGAAAGTTAGTTATGGTAGACATATATTATTATTACCAGATCAAAAATATTGATAAAGAAACAATTGATGTTAACATAGTTGAAACGAGTTCAGAAGATCAAAAAGTATATGAATTAAAAAGAGTCGACCATCGAGATTTCTTAGAATTATTTATAAATAGAATACACAGTATTCATTCTTTAGGAATAGAAAACAACATAGAAAACTTAATTAGAAAATATCAAAAATAAGAAGTTAAAAATTAATCGCGCCGCCTCAGAACTTTCTCGCCTTCAGCTCGAACTTTTCCTTCGGAAAAGGAAACTAAGAGCCGTTTTACGGCTCCACTTCGTTTCACCCAAATTCTTGCTTATGAATGTTGTATTTTATTTAAGCAAGAACTATCGTAAAACGGCATATGATAGTTGCAATCCGCCCGCTCGCCTTTAGAAATAATTTAAAAGAGAAATAAATTAACTGAATAATATGAGTGGTCTATTAAAATTAGAAGGATGGAAGATGAAAAAAGTGGGAGATGTTGGATTTTTGCAATGTCCATACTGTGGATACTGTTATGAGGGAATTTTTATCAACGAAGATAACACAGTAAAATGTTATAACTGTAAAAGAAAATTTCATAAGAATAAATTGAAAATGATAACTCTAAAAAACCAATCGCTATTTGTAAAGTCTGTGGAACAGAAGTGTCTTTGACATCAGAGAATCTTGATACGATTGGCGGGTTTAGTTATATATGTCCAAAATGTAGCAATATTGTCGCTATTAAATTTAAAAATTATACTCTACAGCCACGAACTGTTATGAAATTAGAATGGAATAGGGAAATTAGAAACAGAGCAATGCGAATTAAAAATAATTTATTTTTTTCTCTATGTGAAAATAAAAAAAGACTTTCTTGTTCTGAAAATAATGCAGTTAATGGCAAAAAAAGAAGATACTGGTTTTCTTTATATTAGAGAAAAAGAGCAAAGGGCTGGTTTAGTTTTTGACGTTAAAAAAGGAAATTATGTTGGATTTCTTGTTTGGACAGAAAACAAACACGCAATACTGCGACAAATTTTTATTATAAAAGATGAGAGGAAAAAGGTAACAAGCCTGTTAGAATTTTGGATTAGGAATTTCGCAGATAAAATAAATGATAAATTCGGTGTTGAAAGTCCAAATGAAAAATTTCAGAAAATTCTTAAAGGTATAAAATGTTTTTTCGTGAGTAGTGGTTGTTAATTTTTCGGCTCGCGGGCGGACTTCTCCGCTCGTAAGAAAGGGAAACTTTTTTAAATAATTTCCTCCTATAAAATACTATGATAACAAAGGACAAAATAGCAACTGTAATAAAAGATTTTCATGAAAAGGGAGTTCCTTGGCTTATAGAAAGAGATCTACAAATACCAACAGAAATTCCTATAAAAAGAGTTATTTCAATAATTGGTCCAAGGAGAGCGGGGAAAACTTATTCAATGTTTCAATTAATAAAAAATCTATTAACAAAATACAACATAACTCAAATACTTTATTTAAACTTTGAACTAACGATGCTGAAAAGCTTGTCTTCAGAAGATTTGGATCTAATCTTAGAAACCTTCTATGAAATTTATCCGGAAAATAGAAATAAAAAAGTATGGTTCTTTTTGGATGAAATTCAAAATATCGAGGGCTGGGAAAGTTGGGTTAGAACACTGCTTGAGGAAGGTATAAATGTTTTTATTTCAGGCTCAAGCTCAAAACTCTTAAGCAGGGAAATTGCTACACAGCTGAGGGGGAGGGCACTTACTTATACCATCTTTCCATTTTCTTTCGCCGAGTTTTTGAGAGCTAGGAAAATAGAAGTTAAAAAATATATGTCCTCGAGAGAAAAAGCAATTGTAATGAAAGAGTTAAGAGATTATTTGAATTTGGGAGGTTATCCTGAAGTAATTCTTTATCCAAAAGAAAAAGAGAAAATAATTTCTGAAATTATAGAAACGACTATTTACAGAGATGTTGTCGAAAGGTATAGGTTTAAAAACTTAAAAGTTTTGAGAATGTTGATTAGTTTTTTGGTAAATTCTGCAACAAAAAATTTCTCCATTCACAAATTCTATAATTTTTTGAAGTCTCAGGGCATTAAGGTAACCAAAACGACTCTATACGAATATTTAGAAGCATTAAAAGATGTGTTTTTTGTTTTTACTTTACATAGATTTTCCTATTCCTTGAAAAAGATTGAACAGACCTTACCAAAGATTTATTTGGTTGACAATGGCATCTTATATACTAACGGAATTACCGATAAAGGAAAATTAATGGAAAATTTGGTTTTGACCGAACTAAAAAGAAGAGGGAAAGATATCTACTATTGGTCCAATAGTTACGAAATTGATTTTGTTGTTAGAGAAAAGAAAAAAATCAAGCAACTAATCCAAGTTTGCTATGATGTAACTGAGTATGAAACAAAAGAAAGAGAAATAAAAGGCTTATTAAAAGCAAGTAAAGAGCTTAAATGCAAAGACTTAGTTGTTATTACATGGGACTACGAAGCTGAAGAAAAAATTAATAGAAGAAAAATAAAGTTCATTCCATTGTGGAAGTGGTTGCTTAGGGTTTAGGTGCAATTCCTCATCACCAAAATTTCTTATATTTAATTGGCGTCGGCTCGCAGAAAAAGATTTGGGCGGCAAAAAAGATTTAATAACAATCCTTCAATTATATGCTTATGAAGACCAATGAAGAACTCTTTAATGAATTTGAGAGGAAGCAAGAAAAGATCCAAATGTAATTGGATTTTTCTTAAGCGGCTCTCAGGTCTGTCATTACAACCAAATTATGATCTGCTTTGTGCATATGACTAGAACATAAATAGGAGCTTGGAGCAACTATTCTTAAACCCCTTTCTTTCTTAGCCCTTGCAAATGCTTTTAGTATCACTTCTTTTGGTTTCATTTGAGCACCAAGTTTACAAAATTTTCAGCTCCATATAACACGCAGTGATTTTTAATTATTTCCTTTATGATTTCTTTTTCTTTTTGCTTTTTTAGCTCTGTTGGCGTTAAGATTGCTACACTAATCTCTCGTCCGTACTTTGCATAAATCTCTTTTAATATTTTTTCAATTTCAAACTTTCTCTTTGTTATAATTAATATATCTATATCGCTCTCTTCAGTAGCAGTTCCCTTTACCCACGAACCAAACAAGACAATAGTAATTATACAATTTCTGAATTTCTCCTTAACCGCTTTAACAAAATCTTCTAAGACTAGTTTAAGTTCTCGATTTTTTCTGTAAAATCTTTCTTTTTTTTCAATTTCAGCAATAGACAACAAAGTTAATGTTTTCTCATTCTCAAAGTTTAAAGAGCAAAGATAAGCTTTTCCAACTTTTTTCCCAATAACTATTTTTTCTTTAATCAGTCTTTTAATAACTTTATTAACAAATGAATAATACCTGTTCAGTTCTCTTGCTATTTCATTTATAGTAAAACTTTTCTCTGGATTTCTTGCAAGCAAATCGATAATTTGCAGTTCTGTTTTCATATTATCACTTTTAATGATAATATTATCAGTATTAATGATATTTAAATCTTTTGCCCTCGCCGACGCTGACTTCCTTGCTTACATTCGGACCTTCGGGCGATTAAACTGAAAGGTTTTTAAATTTGATCATAAGCTTTATATATTGATAAGTATCAATATGCCAATATATGAGAGAATCGCTAAAGATATTCAAAGCGTTATGCGATGAAACTAGACTAAAGATAGTTGAATTTCTCCTGAATGGAGAAAAATGCGTTTGTGAAATCATTCCATTTACAAAAAGAACTCAGTCAACAGTTTCAATTCAATTGGCAAAACTCGAAAGTCTAGGGATTGTTGAGTCAAGAAGGGAGGGGAGAAGAATATATTATAGGCTAACAAACGAGAAAGTTAGAGAGATATTAAAAATACTACATAGGAAAGTAAACCAACTAAAAATAGTTCAAAAAAGTCTAAAATAAAAGGGTAGTGATATGTTAAGGGATATAGAATGCAAATGCCAAATCATTAAGAACTTCGCACCGTCTTGGTTTGCAAGCGTCATGGGAACAGGAATACTAGCCATGACCAGTTTATTTTACTCTCGATACATTCCTCTTCTAAAAAGCATTGCTTACATCTTATTCTACTTTAATATCATCCTATTCTGTATTTTATTAGTTCCTTGGATTCTCAGGTGGATTCTCTTCAGAAAAGAAGCGTTAAAAGATCTAGAGCATCCCGTACTCTCAAACTTCTACGCTACAATAGCGATAGGTATGCTTGTTTTAGCGGCAGATTTCATTGTAATCGGCAAAAATATGTGGATAGGAGAGATTTTCTGGTTTGTTGGAACATTATTTACGATATTCTTTGGCATACTAACACCATACTTAATGTTCAAAGGCGAACACGTCAGACTTGATCACATAAATCCGGCATGGTTTATTCCACCCGTTGGATTAATTGTAATTCCTATTGCAGGGAGTTTGATTATTTCACATGTTTCAGGGATTGTGCAGGAGTCCGTTATATTACTTAACTATTTTGGATGGGGAGCTGGTTTTTTCATCTATCTTGCCCTGCTAGCTATAACAATGTATCGTTTTATTCTCCATCATCCTTTGCCAAATATTCTTGCACCGACCATATGGATAAATCTTGGTCCAATTGGAGCAGGAACCGTTGCATTGGCCAATCTCGTTAAAAACTCATCGTTCATAACTATGCAAGAGCCTTTCTTTATATTTGGACTTCTATTTTGGGGATTCGGGATATGGTGGGTTGTAATGGCTATTGCAATGACCTTACATTATTTAAAGAAATTAAAGCTTCCTTATGCAATGTCCTGGTGGGCTTTTACATTTCCTCTTGGAGCATATGTAGCTGCAAGCCATACAGTCTCATTATTATTCAAAATTCAACTAATAGATTACGTTGGCTTTGCTTTATATTGGCTTTTGTTTATTTTCTGGCTGACTACTTTAGGAAAAACCTTTATACACGCATATCATGGGACACTATTTAAAGATTGACGTAATTAAAGTGGAAAAATAAAAGAATTGCCAACCGCTTCTTTTGTTAGACGGATTATGTTGATGTCAAATATAAAGAGTTTAATAAATATGAAATGTCCTTTATGCACGAGTTAAGTCATAAGGAATAGAATTGTTTATGAAGGATTGCTTGTTGAAAGTTCATATTTAGAAAGGAACGAAGAAAGTATAAAGAAGATAATAAGGAAACTAAAAGGTCTTATAAAAAAGAAATTAGGTTAAGTAGATGATCGAGTTTTTCACTATCGCAAAAAGAAAAGCTTCTTTTATCCAAAACGTTAGTTGCAATTTTCGGGATGCTTTAAAGCGAAAGGGATTTAAAATAATTTAACTTTACTTTGGTTTATGACTAAAGAAAAACAATTAATTAGTTATTGCGGGATTTGTTGTTCATTATGTCCTGCTTTCAGAGAAAAAAATGTCCAGGATGCCAAAAACTTTTAGAATTATGTGGTAGATGTGAAATTGCTGAATGTGCGAGCTCAAGAAATATTAAATGTTGCTTTTTATGTAAAGATTTTCCTTGTAAGTTGTTTGAAGAAGGTTTTGATTGGAATTTAGCTGAAATTCCCGAATTCAAGGAATTCAAACTTGGCACAATTAAGTGGAAACCTTATAGCAAAGAATATATCAAATTGTTTAAACTTGGAAAAGAAAAAACAGAGAAATAATTATCACACTGCCGAAAAAATACTTCCTCGCTTAAACTTAATAAATATCTATCTGCTATTTATATCTATGAAAAAGTTTTTGATGGGAATAGCAGGTGGTAGCGGTTCTGGAAAAACAACCCTCGCAAAAATGATAGCCGAAGAAATTGGTCAAGATAGAGTTCTCTTAATTTCTATGGACAGGTATTACAAAGACTTAAGTAAGATAAAGCCAGCAGAAAGAGAGAAGGTAAATTTTGATCATCCCAATTCCATTGATTGGCCTCTTTTTAGAAAACAAATAAAGCAACTTTTAAAAAACAAAAAAGTAAAGGCACCTATATACTCATTTACCAAACATGTGAGAATTGGTTATGAAATTGTTACACCTAAAGATGTTATAATCATTGAAGGTATATTTGCTCTTTATGATGAAGAAATTTGCAACCTCATGAAAGTAAGGCTTTTTGTCGAAACACCACCTGATATTCGATTAATAAGGAGGATTCAACGTGACGTAATAGAAAGAGGTAGGGATGTGAAATCAGTTATAGAGCAATGGAACCGGTTTGTGAGACCAGCTCATAAAATGTTTATTGAACCAAGTGCAAAAAGAGCCCACGTAATAATTCCTGAGGATCCAGAAGGTAAGATGAGGGAATCTGCTGTAAAAATTATAAAGAGTATGTTTAAAGAATTTTATTTTGAAAGAAAAATAAAGTTATTCTATGGTGAAGAGGGCGTCAAAAAAGTTTTTAAGGACATCTTAGCTGAAAACCAGCCAAACTGTGTTTTAGATTCGGAAGGCCAATTTGCCGAACGGATGCCAGAATTTGCTAAATGGTTTATTAATCAAACAGAAAAGAAGAATATTCAAATAAGACATCTTGTAAGAAAAGGAAGGGATGTAAAGCCATCAAAAACAACAGAAGTTAGATTCATTAAGAAAAGGACAAAATCGCATGCTGTGATTAATATTTATTCTGATAAAGTTGCGATAATCCTTTGGACTAAAATACCAGAAGTTGTGGTAATAAAGGATAAAAATGTTGCTAATTCTCTAAGAGATTATTTTGAAGTGTTATGGAAGAACGCTCAAAAAGAATTGTAAAAGCAAAAGAAATAAAAAAGTGAAGCCTCTGCTATAATTTATGCCAAGTGAATTTTTTAGGTGGGTTATAATTGACGTTGATGGAAAAGAGTATGAGGTAAATAAGGATAACTGGGAGAAATGTGAGCTGTGGAAAAAGAAAGACAGAAAGTACATGGCATTAAAGAACTTTGTTAGGAACGAGCTTGTTGGCAAACCAGAGAAAAAACAAGAGCCAAAGCACATAGATTATATGAGAAAATTAGAACTTGTTGATTATTGTCCTGAAAGCGACATTGGTAATATGAAATGGTATCCAAATGGTGTTTTAATTAAAGACTTAATACTTGATTATGCATTAAAGAACATTGCTCTCCCATGGGGTGCTGTTAAAATACAAAATCCTTTGTTGTATAGAACAAGTGTAAAGGAAGTTGCTGAGTTAATGAAAGAGTTTCTTGAAAGAGAGTATAAAGTTAAATCAGACGACAAGGAACTTGTTTTAAGATTTGCTTCTGACCCTGGTGCTTTTCCAGCAATTAAGAGGATGATTTATACATACAATCATCTTCCATTAAAGGTTTATGAAGAAGCAATTTGCTTTAGAAGAGAACAATCAGGCGAGCTTTTAGGCCTTGCAAGAGTCCGCAATTTTACAATGAGTGACATGCACGCGTTATGCGCAGATGAGAAATCTGCAAAAAAAGAGTTCGAAGAACTTTGTTTGCAATTTCAACAACTCATGGAAAGCATGATAGCAAAAGATTGGGCTTTTGGTTGGGAAGTTGTAAATGAATACTTTGATAAATACAAGGAATGGTTTAAACAGATAATTAAAAAGATGAACATGCCAGCTTTCTTTAAGATAATGAGAGAAATGTGGCATTACTATGCTTTTAAAAATGAGTTTCAAGCTATTTTGCCTGATGGGAATAACTTACAGATTTCAACAGTTCAGTGGGATGTTAAAAATGGAAAAAGGTTTGGGTTTGAATATGTCGGAAAAGATAACAAAAAACACCCAATTCAAATTGTTTTACATGCTTCTTCTTTTGGCTCTGTAGAGCGTGCATTGTGCAGTATGCTTGAAAGAGCTGCTGGTATGGAAAAAGAAGGGTTTTTACCGATGCTCCCAGTGTGGCTTTCTCCAGAACAAGTTAGGTTGCTTCCTGTTGCAGATAGGCATTTACCATTTGCAGAGAAATTAGCAGATGAATTTGAATTAGCTGGCATACGTGTTGGAATTGATGATAGAAGTGAAAGAGTTCCAAAAAAAGTTCACGATGCAAAGATGAGGTGGATTCCATACATAATTGTTATTGGTGATAAAGAAGTTGGGGGTAGTAAGCTTAAGGTTGTAATAAGAGAAGGAGCAAAGGCTGAAGAAGAAAAAATAGTTGAGATGACAAAAGATGAATTTATCTTAATGTTTAAAGAAAAATATGGAGAATTCCCAAAAAGGCCAATGTATGTCCCACGACTTTTAACAAAGAGGCCAATTTTTGTTGCATGGAGTGATAGTAGATGAAAATACTTCAATGGCATTGCGAATACTTTAGGTATAAGGTAACAAAGCCAGCAATGAAGATTTTGCCAGAGAACAGAGATGGCGAACAAAAAGAGTTTAAAAACGTGATTGTGGCATTAGTTAGTGTTGAAAAAGGAGATGAACCAGAAACAGCACGAAATGCGATAATTGCAGTTAAAAAACAAATAGATGAAGTTAAAGCAGATTGCTTGTTAATTTATCCTTATGCTCATCTTTCAAATAATTTGGCAACACCATCAATTGCAATAACAATTCTCAAAGAAATGGAATCTTTTGCAAAACAAAAAGGAATTGATGTCTTTAGAGCACCCTTTGGATATTATAAAGAATTTGAAACAAAAGTAAAAGGACATCCTTTGGCTGAATTGTCAAAAACACTTTCTTAAGAAGAAAGTTTCATCAAAGAAATTAGATTTTAGTTCCAATTGCAGTTGTTATAACTGCTCCTGCTGCAAAGTTTAAAACTACTGCTTGTAGGAGTTGATTCGAGAAAACATAAAAACCTAACAGCGCAGCGATTATAAAAATTGCTTGGAAATTACCAATAACCTTAAAGATGTTTTTTCTTTTGTCAAGATAGTATGCACCAATCCTGCTTCCTTTGATTATATTGTGAAGTGATAAGATAACAGCAAATGGAAATGCAATATCTCTGTTTATGTTAAACAATATTCCAAGTGCAAATCCAAACATGAGCGCTCTTATAAATCTATTCAAATGAATGTGGAAAAGAGATTTATTTAAGAGAATGACAAATACTGCACCAACAATTAAGAACAACACAGGCCACACGCTTTTATGCACGCTTATCATCAAAATTGCAAGAAGTATAGAAAGTGCAATTTCAGAATATTTTATCCATTTGTCAAATTGTTCAATTTCCTTTTTTGTGTAAATTGCAATTAATCCTCCAATTGATGCAGCAATTGCAACAATTACTGAAACTAAAATGAACGTCATATTTATTTAGAGAAATTTAATGTTAATATTTCTTTCTAAGAACATCACAACACTTGAACAAGCAATTACTACTTTTGAGAATGCTGTCATAATTTCAAAGAAATCTTTGGGCTCCAGTGGGAAGTTTAGCTTCCCTGCAGTTCTCTGATCCCGAAGGACCCAGCCCAACTGCAGGTGAAGTTACTTCCCAAGACAAAGCACCAAACTTTAGTTGCTGGATCTCATGAAAGATTCTAAGGCCCTTTCTTTCATGAGACCTGGGCTGGTTTGCAACCAGAGGTTTGGCACTTGTCTTGCCAAAAGGCACTGGAACTGCCCGAAGGCATTGTAATCATAGGAACACTGCACAAGGCAATACCCCTTTGATTACTTTGGGCTCAATGGGGGAGTTTTTCTGTTTGACTCCTTTTGAAAAATCCAATCCAAGCCAAACAGCCTGCTCCCCATGGCACCATATAACTTAACCCAGGCATCTGCATTGAGATTCTAAGGCCCAATCTCTTTGCAGATGTGGATTGGTTTTGGGTTAGCGGTTATATGGTAGCCATGCTTAACGCCATTGAACTGCCTAATATATATAGTTTTCAAGAGTATAAAAATATTTGTTATCATCTAATAGTGAAAACATTTATATATAAAAAGTGCTTTAATAAATTATTAAGGTGATTTTATGTTTGAACCAAGCACAAAACATGTTGAGCGGGAAATAGCCAAAATAGAAAACGAGTTAATAGAGATTGATAAGCAAATAAATGCTGTTGTTGAAAGAATGAATGCTTTGCAAAATAAATTAATTCACCCAAGATTTCAACATATTTATAGTTCAATACTTAGAGAAATTGAAAAAATAAATCATGATTTAACAAAGATAGCAAGAGAAATTGGTAATGAAAAGATAAATATGCTTAAAAAAGCCGCAGGCCCAATTGTTGATATAAGTGGTGTGAATCCTTCTTTGGTTCATGAGTATCTTAATTTGAAAAACAGATTAAATGAGCTTTTAAAGCAAGAAAAACATATTCAAAAACTTTCAAATATAGCTAAACATGAACAATTAAGAATTGATAGTATTCACTTACATGATTTGCAAACAAGGAAATTAAATGCTTTAAAAAAATTGGAAAAACTAAAAAAAGCTAAAAGGTGAGATTTTGAATGGAATAAGAGAACTAAACATAGAACAAATTCCTTCAGATGCACTTGAATTAATTAAAAATCTTAAAGAAGTAAATGAAGATTATTCTTCGCTTCTAAATATCTTAGAATCATATTTCACGCAAGCAGGTGAATTAAAAAAATTAATTTTAGAGAGAAATAAACAAAGTGCTTTGGGTGGAGATATTTATCCTTCTGAAGCTGAAATAAATGAAAAATTCGAACACCTTAAGTCTGCTTTAGAAGATATAAACTACTGGCGTGGCATCTTAGGAGATGTTCCCTCAGAGATAGAATCATTAGTAAGAATAGCAAATGAGTTTCCAGCTTATTTATCAAGTTTGCCTTATGATGGAAAACACGATGATGTAAAAATAGTTGATGTGCTTGCTAAAAAGGAAGTTAAATTACCAACTGGCTATCATCAATAGTTTTAAAATTAACAATTCTGTTTAGATTAACATGGTATATTTGCCGCGAGAGGATTCATACCTATTAAAAAAATGGGTTGAAAAATTAGCCAAAGGCGATGTTTTAGATATGGGTACTGGAACAGGTATTCAAGCATTTGCAGCAGCTCCAAAAGCAAAAAAAGTTATTGCAGTTGATGCGAATCCTGAAGCAATTGAATATTGCAAAAACGCTGTTCATGTTTTTAAAAACATTGAGTTTCGTGTAAGTGATTTGTTTTCAAATGTTCCTGAAAAGTTTGATGTGATTATATTTAACCCTCCTTATTTGCCTGAATCAAAGTTTGATAAAGAAATAGATGTAACAGGAGGTAAAGAAGGTTGGGAAACAATTGAAAGATTTTTAAAAGAAGCAAAGAAGCATTTAAATAAAAATGGAAAAATTCTCATGGTTTTTTCTTCTTTAACAAATCCAAAAAGAGTTTTGGAGATTGCTGAAAAACTTGGTTATTCACATAATCTTCTTGAGAAAAAACACATTGGTTTTGAAGATTTGTTTGTTTATGAATTCTTTTTAAAATAGCCAACTAAGGTAGAAATTGCGCAAGAAATAATTGTTCCGGCAAACATCAGTGTATATGCATGTGTTTTATACTTTTCAGGGATTATGTCTAAGAGCAAGTTTAAGTTATATAGATAAATTGTGTTTCTTAAACCACCCCAAAAGGTTGCTGCTAATTGATAGACAGTGATTTCTAAGTCTGCTTCATTTTTTCTATATAGTTCTCCTGCCCTATAACTTATGAAATGTTCTGTTGTTGGAAGAAAAAGTGTGTTTAAGAAAAAATGTCTTCCCTCGTCTTTTTCATTACCAAGATAGAATTCTTCTATTTTGTCAGCCAAGCTCATTTTAATCAACCCAAAGGACGAAATAGCTTTTACCGATTTGAACTCTTGGCACGCAAGCATTAACATTTTCATCAAGATTCCCAAATATTACAGCATTGTAAACTTTAGAGAGTTCTTCTTCTGCTTTTTTCTCTAAACTTGAATCTTGTTCAAACCAAACATGTTTTTCATCAACTTTTGTTATTCTGCCAAGGATTTCTACTGTTGGTGTTGTTGCATTTGGATAAGCTTCGTATAAAACAGGAATCTCTTTGCTTGGTTTTTTATCATCTGTCATACAATGTCTTATGCGAGATTCTATAATCTTGTTTTTAAAAGCAAATTCACCTTCTCCAATTAATGTAAGGGGTGGGGGAAACCGCAGAGGTAAAGGTGTAGCACCAACAATAGGAGTTTTTATAAAATAGTGGTCGCTTTTTCAGTTTTGGTGAGTATGAGAGTTATAGGGGTTGACTTAGCAGCAGATGAGAAAAATCCTACTGGGATTGCGGAGTTAGAAGAGGATAAGGTAAAAACTTTTACTATAATGAAGGATTCTGAAATCATCGACTTTATAAAAAGATTTAAGCCAAATGTAGTTGTAATCGATGCACCATTAACAACTTCAGAAAAACCTTTTAGGCCTGCTGAAAGAGAAATGCAGCAATTGGGATTTAAGCTTTTACCTTTAAATATTCCATCCATGAAAAAGCTTTCAGAAAGGGGTAGGCATTTAAAATACATAATAAAAAGATTCTGCGAAGTGATTGAAACACATCCAAATTCTGCAAAAAAGATTTTAGGGATAAAAGACGCGAAAGAACTAAAAAAGGTTAGAATTATGAATATAATCAAAAACGAACATAAAAAGATGCAATAATCTGCGCTGTAGTTGGTGTATTTTACTTAGAGAACCAATATCAAGAATTTGGTGACGAGGAGAGTGGAAAAATAATACTGCCGAGGGTGTAAAAATGTGGGTTTTGTTTGTTGTGCTTGCGACACTCTTTTGGTCATTCGCAAATCTAATTGATAAGTTTGCTTTATCTGAGTACATAAGAAATCCGAATATCCCTTTAATATTCGTAGCAGTGATTGGGATTGTATCGAGTTTTATCATTTACATCCTAAAGGGCTTTGTGGCTCTTTCCCTTTTTGAATTTGGACTTAGCATACTTGCAGGAATCCTTTATGTACTATCTCTTTATTTCTATTTTCATGCCTTAAAAATAGAGGAAGTTTCAAGAGTAATCCCATTGTTTTACCTATCTCCAATCTTTGTTCTAATTTTCGCATTTTTTCTCTTGAAGGAACCCCTTTCAATTAAAAACTACATGGGGATATTTCTTTTAGTTCTTGGTGCCATTTTTCTTTCTTTTAAGAAGCATTTCAGGATTAGGAAGGCTTTTTGGCTCATGTTTTTAGCAGACATACCAATGGCCTTATCTTCAGTTATTTCAAAATATTTATTTGAAAGAATTGACTTCCTTACAGTTTACTCATATACAAGACTGGGAGTTTTAATTGCAGTCTTGCCATTACCTTTTATTTACTACAATGATTTCAAAGATTTCTTTAAAAAGAAAATAGCTGTTGGAATAGTCTCTTTAAGCGAAACATTTAACATACTTGGTGTTATTTTCAGTACGTTTGCAATTGCTTATGGTCTTGTTTCTCTTGTCAGCGCATTAACCTCAATTCAGCCATTAGTAGTTCTTGGATTGTTGCTCCTTTTAAGCGTTATAGATAAAAGATTTATCAAAGAGATAAAAGAACATCTTAAAGGAAAAAACCTTTTTATAAAAATCATTTCAATTATTTTAATTGTAGTTGGTGCTGCGTTGGTGGTTTAATTAAATATACCTCCTACACTTATAGCAATAATACCTTTGGTATTGGGGGATGTATGTTAAAGGGCTTCCACAATAAGGGCAAAGTTTTTGTTGGGGTTGTGTTGGTGTTTGCGGCATTTTTTCTTCTGGCATTTTAAATTCTTCTCCAAGTTCTGGTTCTTTTATCTCTGGTTCTTTCATTTCAGGCATCTTAAGTTCTCCTTCTTCCTTAAAATCAAATTTCTCTCCTTTCCCAATTTTTCCAAATTTTCCTTCGCCTTTTTTAAGCTTCAAAATAAAACAAAGGGGAAGCAAGATAGCAAAACTCATAGCAGCAACATATGTGCCACCAAAAAGCAAGCCAGTAATTGATGTGATTAATATTAACATTATCAATCCTTTAAGTTTAAGAAATCTTGCTAGTAAAAGTGTTAGAACAAAAAGCGCAAAAAACACAATTGCATAATTGCTTGGTAAGAACGGGCCAATTTCTGGAAGCTTAATAAATTTAGAAAAAATTTCTTTTGGTGCTTCAAGTATGGTTGTGGTGTTTAACATTTTAATCAATTAGTTAAATTTTAATCTTTTAACATCCATTTTACCCACTTTTCAACTCCTTGCACTATCAAATGTTTTTGAGTTACGTCATTTTTCAAACTTGGAGTTACGTCCTTTAGTTGCTTTAAGTTTATTATGTGAAACTTTACTCCAAGTCTTTTTTCAAATTTTTTCATATATGAAATATCTCTAATTCTTCCAAGGAAAAGTACATCAATATCATTTGCTTTTTTTGTTCCATCAACAGCTGACCCGAATATTAAAATTTCATTTTTAAATTTATGTAGAAAATGCACTATTTCTTTCATAGCTAAGTCTCTTTTGCATTTTTCGATTACTCTTTCCTTTTCAACAATACTTAAATAATCGATTACCAATGGATTTTTATAATTAAGTTTGTATAAAGTAAGTCTTCCTTTTTTGTCTTTTATTATTAACCCCTGTTTTTCAAAATAATTTAAATATTTTCTAACTGTGGCATGTGGCTTCTTTAACTTACGCGAGATGTCTGCTAGATGCATAAACTCCTTAGAATAAAGTAATGGTTCTAAAACTAACCACATTGATATATTTTTAACCATATTGTTATAATTGTAACGATTATTTAAATAATTTTCGTTTTGATAGTTAAGTCGAAATAAGTTTGGTTATCTTCTTACAAGAATCTTAATTATATCTCCATTCTTTAGCTTTGTTTCTTTTCCGATTTTTCTTTTTGTTCTGCAATCAATTGCGCCAATAAAATTTTCACCTATATCTGTGTGAATCTTGTATGCTAAATCAAGAGCTGTTGAGCCACTTGGTAATAAGAAAGCATCTGGAAGAACATTTCCTTCACCATCTGTAAGCTTATTTTCATCTTCAACAGGATAAACAACAATGTAATTAAGGAGTCTTAAAACAACTTCATTTAAAACTTGTTGAACACCTGTGTTCCCTAAAATCTTTAAAGTCTTTTGAACAAAATCAAGTGCTTGCTTTTGTTTTTCATTTAAGTTTCCAATAATTTCAAAATGCGAATCACCCGGGATATATTTAATTAATTTTTTTTCAGCTGCTTCTCTTAAAACCAATTCACACTCAGAGCAAGTTGGAATAATTATCTCTGTTGGAAATTCTTTTCTTAATCTAAAAACATTTTCTCGCGCAATCTGAATGTCGCATTTATTTGCAGCAATAACCATTGGTTTTGATTTAACTCTTAGTGCAATTGCAAACTCAAGGAATTGGTCGTCTGTCCAATTTCTTATATCCTTTAAATTTAATCCTGTTTCCTTTTCAGCTTGTACTATGTGTTCTTTTTTTATTTTTAATCCAGAAAGTTTTTCTGCTACATCATTTAAACTAATTGGTTGATTGTGCTTTGTTCTAAAGTTCTTTATTAAAATATTTTGAAGCCAAAAGTCAAATTCTTCTTTTAAAAACAAAACATCTTCCTTTGGGTCCCTTGTTCCTGGAGCAACAGGATTCCCCTTTTCGTCAGTTGCTCCAGCAGCATCTAAAACATGAATTAGTGCGTCTGCTTGTCTTAAATCATCTAAGAATTGATTACCTAAACCAAGCCCCTCATGAGCACCAGGAATTAAACCAGCAACATCTAAAAGTTCAAAAGGAACAAAACGATACCCATCAATACAAGGGGAATTTCTTGGATTGCATTTTAAATTAAACTCCTTGCAAGGACATTTAACTTTAACATATGCAACCGCCCTATTTGGTTTTATTGTTACAAATGGATAAGGTCCTATTTCTGCTGGAGCTAATGTTGCTGCTTTAAAAAAAGTTGATTTTCCAACATTTGCTTTTCCAACAACACCTATAAGCATGTTTTTATGAAAACAATTTGTTTTTTAATCATTTTTGGTAACTTTTAAAAAACACACCATTTTTCACATTTCTATGAGAATTGCAGTTATAAAAAAAGAAGACTGCATAGCTCCAAAAGAATGCAATTACATTTGTCAAAAAGCATGCCCAATAAATAGAGCTGGGAAGGAATGCATTGTAATTGGTGAAGATGGAAAGCCAGTAATAAATGAAGAGCTTTGCATAGGTTGTGGAATTTGTGTTAAAAAATGTCCAACAAAATGCATTCACATTTTAAATCTTCCAGAAGAGTTAAAAACCCAAGCGCTTCATCGCTATTCTAAAAACGGATTTAAACTTTTTAGAACAATTGTTCCACATTTTGGAAAAGTTGTTGGTGTCTTAGGTCCAAATGGGATTGGAAAAACAACTGCAATCTCAATCCTTGCAGGATTAATCTATCCAAACCTTGGAAGAGTTGGAGAAAAGCCGGAAGAAAAAGAAATAATTGACTTCTTTAAAGGAACAGAAGCACAAGCATATTTTGAAAAACTCTTTAAAAAACAAATAAAGCTTGCTTATAAACCGCAATATGTTGATGCAATTCCAAAAGAGTTTGATGGCAAAGTTATGGATTTGCTTAAAAAAGTTGATAAGCTTGGAAAAATAGAAGAGGTAACAAAAAAACTTGGAATTTATGAGATTCTTAATAGAGACATAAAAAACATTTCTGGTGGTGAGCTTCAAAGAGTTGCAATTGCAGCAACAATCCTAAAAGGAGCAAATGTTATGTTTTTTGATGAGCCGTCATCTTATCTTGACATAAAGCAAAGGTTAAACATAGCAAAGCTTATCTACGAACTTGCAAATGAACAAACAAGCGTAAACGTAATAGAACACGACTTAATTGTTCTTGATTACATCTCTGATTTAATCCACATAATGTATGGAAAAAGAGGTGTTTATGGTGTTGTCTCACATCCAATGTCTTCTAAGAATGGAATAAACACTTATTTATCTGGTTATTTGAAAGATGAAAATGTAAGATTTAGAGAATACCCAATAAGATTTGAAGTAAAACCACCCCTTGAATCAAAAAATGTCATTGTTTTAACAAAGTGGGGTGAGATAAAGAAAAAACTTGGTGATTTTGAATTAGCTGTTTCTCCAGGAGAAATCTATGTGAATGAGGTTGTTGGCTGTCTTGGAGAAAATGGAACAGGTAAAACAACATTTGCAAAGATTTTAGCAGGAGAAATAAAACCAGACTCAGGAGAGATTGACAAAAAAATAAAAATCTCATATAAACCACAGTATATAAAAGCTGAAACATCGCAAACAGTTGCAGAAGTTTTATCAAATGTTACAAAGGAGTTTGGTTCTGACAGTTACAGGCTTCAAATAATAAAACCCCTTCAAATTGATTATTTGCTTAATCACAAAGTTAATTCTTTAAGTGGTGGTGAGCTTCAAAGAGTTGCCATAGCTGTTTGCCTTTCACAAGATGCTAATCTGTACTTATTAGATGAGCCTTCTGCATATTTAGATGTAGAACAAAGGCTTTTAGTTGCAAAAGCAATTAGAGAATTAATTAAAAAAAGAAATGCATCTGCTTTAATAATTGACCATGATTTGCTTTTCTTAGATTATTTATCAGAAAGACTTTTAGTTTTTAAAGGAAAGCCCTCAGTAAAAGGAGAAACAGTTGGGCCCCTTAGCATGAGACAAGGAATGAACTTATTTTTAAAAGAAGTTAACATAACAATGAGAAGAGACGGACAAACAAATAGGCCAAGGATAAACAAATTGGGTTCTGTAAAAGACAGAGAGCAAAAAGAAAAAGGAGAGTTTTATTACGAATAATCGTCTAATCTTGTTTGTGCATAGTCTTTCTCAGAGCCTTTTATTAAGTAATATTTTATTGCTTCATCAACGCGAGTAAATCTTCCATGTGCAACATCATATATTGCTCTTTCCATAACAACCCTTGGTATGTTAACATTTGTTACACTATCATGTGTTTTAACATAAAGTCCTTTTTCAGCAAGCAAGATCAGATCTGGTGTATATGGAACTCTTCTAAAGAAAATTAAGGCATTTCTTACAATTTCGCTTGGGTTTTTTCCAATTAATGGGTCTTTCATGCGAAGCAAATCCTCTAATGCTTTTAGTGGCTCACCTTCTAATCTTACTGTAATCTTTTTAACTTCTGTTTCATTCATTATTAAGAAGTGATGACTTTTTAATATTTAAATCTTTTCCCCGTAGATATGAACATAAGTCCAGAACAATTTCTTTTGTCTCCAAACCCTTATTTTAAATCCAAATTTTTCAAATAAATCATGAATTTTTCTATTATCTTCGATAAGTGGCTTGTCAAGAAAATGTCCAGGATAGTCATAATCAACAAAATAAATCTTTCCACCTTTTCTTAGTCTTTTTCTAATCTCTTTAAGGATGAATTCAAGTCTATCAATGTATCCAAGAACTCCGACACCAACAACAGCATCTAATTTTCTAAGCTTTTTATTCACTTTTTTGTTTTTACTTAAATTGTAAAAGTTTTCATGAATAAACTCAACATTTTTTATATCCCTTGATTCTGCAATTTTCTTAGCAATTCTTAATGCTCTTTTTGAGAAGTCAACACCATAAACTTTTCCATTTGGTGGAATAACCTCTCTTGCAATCCTGTTAGTTACTACGCCAACACCACATCCTAAGTCAAGAACACGCTCAACTGTTACATCACTTAAATAATTAAGTATGTGCTCCACTATGTCCTTTTCAATCATGAATCTGTTTGCCCAATAATGTATTTCTGCAAAAATGTCAGAGAAATATTTTATTATCTTTTCATGATAACCTAAGCTTGCAATAATATATAAGGGTATTCCAAGCAAAACAAGAATAAATCCTAATATAATGCTATGAAGGGTTGAAGAAATAATTAAAGCACCCATCAACAAAGCAACTAATAAAATTGGCAAAATTTTTCCAAAAGGAACCTTAAATGTTCTCTTAAGTTTTGGTTTTTCTATTCTTAATTTTACAACACTTAATATAACAATTGAATACATAACAATTGCTAAAGGTAATGCAACATCAAGTAAAAACTTATATGAACCAGAAGCAATTACAAGAACAGTTATGCAAGCTTGCAGGATTATAGCTGTGTAAGGAGTATTGTATTTTTTATGAACCTTGCTAAAGCTTTCTGGAAGAACCCTATCTCTTGACATTGCATAAATAAGTCTTGGTGTTGTTATAATCCATGAGGCAGCACCACCCATTATTGTTAAAACAACAAGTATTGATATTAATCTAACAACTTTTTCTGAGAAAAACTTTGATGCAACAAGCAGTAATGGATAACTAGATGAGCCAAGCTCTTTTGCTGGAACAGATGCTAATGAGACAAAAATTACAAACATGACAAGCGCAGAAATTACTAAAGTTCCTATAAACAATGCTTTTGGTATGTTCTTCTTTGGGTTCTTTGTTTCTTCAGAAAGAAAAGAAATAGACTCCCATCCAAAAAATGTTTCAATTGCATAAAACATTGCAATAACAATTGGAAAAACCGTAGATTTCGTTAAACTTATATCACTAAAGTTTTTTAAGTTAATTGCTGTGCTTCCTGAAAAACCAATTAAGCAAAGAACAGACAATGTTATTAAGGAAAATGCAAGAAGGATTTTTCCGCTTATTTCTATCCCCCTAAAGCTTACGTAATTAAAGAAAACAACAAAGCTTATTGCAGAAACAAGTTTTATTGTATCTGAAATCGGAAACAATATCTTTAAATAATCAAGGCTTCCAACAACAAGCATTGCAATAAC
This sequence comes from Nanobdellota archaeon, assembly GCA_021163365.1. Taxonomy (GTDB): domain Archaea; phylum Nanobdellota; class Nanobdellia; order CSSed11-243R1; family CSSed11-243R1; genus JAGGWW01. Next base: position 63,370 of record JAGGWW010000007.1, on the reverse strand, counting down.
TATGTTTGAGACTACCCAAGAAATCCAACCAACAAAGAATCCAACTTCATTTCCAAATGCTCTTTTTGAATATTCGTAAACACCACCTGCTTTTGGATATATGCTTGAAAGTTCTGCAAAAACAAGTGCAATTAAAATTGAAACAATTATAGCAAGAATCCATGAAAAAATTGAATTAACACCAGCAATAGAAGCTGCTATTCCTGGTGTAAAGAATATACCTGTTCCTATTAATGCGTTTATTGTTAAAAAAAGCAATATGCCAAATGTCAATTTTCTTTTAAGAGCCATGCTTATTGCATGCCTTTTATCTTTTTTAATATTTTATAAAAGCTTAGTAATTTTTCACCACCACAAAGTAACTTTTATAAATCTAAATTGTAAAGGAAAAAATATGGAATTAGAAACAATTTGCGAAATACTTGATAATCCAACAAAAGAAAATGTAAAAGCTTATTTGGAAAAAATTAAACAAACAAGAAAAAGAGAATATTACTTTGGAATTGCGCGAGCTCACTTTTTTCATGCCTATGTCATTTATTACATGCTGGGCGGAGAAGAGGAGTTAAATTATGAAGAAGCAATTTCATTAATTGATAAAATAGAAGACGAACAGTTCAGCATTGTTAATCTTGCAATGAAAAATATTGATGAATATATGCAGCTTTGCAGAAAATTTGTAGATAGATTAACAAGAAAAAGAAATAAAAAACTTTCTTTAAATGAAATGAATGAATTAGATAAATTTATGCGGCTAAGCGCTGTTATGGAGCGCGCAGAAACCATTGTTAGACTTCATTTTGACAAACATCCTTTTTTAGATGTTGCAGGTAAAAAAGAAGAAGAAAACAAAGATATTATGAATAGTATTAAAATTGCAGTATCATACCAAGCACAAAGAAAACAATTAAGATATAGATAAGTAAGTTTCCTCCTGGAACAACAAATTCTGGCTTTCTTTCACCTTTCTTTCTTGCTTCCTTTACAATTAACACACTTAAAATTCCAGTTAATCCTCCAGCGTATGTTCCAGTTAAAGCAAGGGAGGTTACAAATCCAGGTTTTGCTACTAAAACTACTAGAAGTGGTAAAAAAGAAACAATCGCCCATGCAACCTTTTCATTTAAACCAAAATCCCAATGTAAAACATCTTTTAGTACAATGCTTAAAGCCAGAAAACCAGTTGACATTGCAAGAACTGCAACAATTGTTCCCAAAACATGGAAAACTCCACTAAGTGATTCAATTGCTATTTCTCTTACTTCTTGGTTATATGTTCCAACAAATGAAAATGCAAAAAAAGCATATAACCCAAGGCACAAACTTAATGCTATGATTATTACTTTTGACATTTGTTTTTTGTTTGTAAGAATTTTTTTAACTTCTGGTATTACTTGATATCCAAGACATGCAAATAAAACAACACCATATGGTACAAAAGCGTTTTTTAAGTTAAAATATGTTAAATTTGAAAGCTTAACTTGAGGAAGCAAGTGCAAGCAGATTATGAAAAGTATGGCAACAAGCAAGGAAGCAAGAGTTAGCTCAACCTTTGAAACTGCTTTTAAACCTTTAAATGTTATTGGAGCAGCAATAGCAAAAAAAATCAAAGAGAAGAGCAAACTGTTACCTCCAACTAAATCAGCAATTGTTTCTCCTATTCCAACTAAATACGCAATTAAAGCACCAAATATACCCATTATCATAAACAACAACATAAGCCATTTTCCTTTTTCACCCAAATATTTTTTTGCAAGTGCTGTAAATTGTTTTTCTCCTTTTGTTCTTAAAACAACCTCACCCATGTAAAGTGTCATTATAGTAACCATGATTCCAACAATCACCATTGTAATCATGCCAGGAATGAATCCTGACTTTGAAATTGCATAAGGTATTCCAAGAACACCCGCTCCTATGACTGTCCCAACAATCATAGAAACAGCTGTTGCAAACTTGCCCATAGATATTTTTTATCTTTTCTTACTTAAATTCTTTTGCTTACAAAATCGTTGCCTTTTATAATAAAGCGCCAAAGCAATTCTTTTCCTTGTTTTATCCCAATTCTTGGGGTTGCAACAATTTCTTTTGGTTTTATTCCATCTTCAACTTTTATCTTATCTCCAACATTAGTGCCATTATCTTTTTTTGTTATATTAAAAGCTTGACAAAGTTTTCCCGGTCCATTGCAAAGATTTTTCACATTATCAACTTTTCTTCTTTTTTTCATTAGTTCTATACCTGCAATTGGTTCAACTGCTCTTATTAGAACAGCACCAGGTTTTCCATCTTCGCATGTAAAATTTAAGCAGTAGTGGTTTCCATAAACAAAGTAAACATAAACCTTTCCATAGGAATTAAACATTATTTCACTTCTTGGAGTTCTTTTCCTTGCATGGCTTGCTGGGTCATCTTTATACGCTTCAGTTTCAACAATTATGCCTTTACACTTTCCTTTAACAAGAACTTTTCCAAGAAGTTTTTTAGCAATACATATCGTGTCTTGTTTAAAAAAGTCTTTTTTCACCATGATTAAGTTGAGCGTAAAAGATTATAAATACTTAGCGCATGGAAATAACAATGGGTTTTGACACAAAGAATGAAATTAAAAAAGCACTAGCTAAAACATACCCTTTAATTATTTTAATAATAATCTTGTCCCTTGTAGCATATGTATTTATAAGAATGTCTGGTGCAACAACAAAAGATATTTTTGATTTTTTATCAACTATTGATGTTGATGAAGTAAGAGCATTTGTTTCTTCATTCTCTATTTACGCGCCTCTTGTATTTGTGCTTTTACAAATTTCCCAAGCAGTTATAGCTCCAATTCCTGGATTTGTTTTTACAATAGCTGGTGCAATCTTATTTGGCCCTCTTGTTGGTGGAATATATACAATATTGGGTAGTATGATTGGGGCAGTTGTTTGCTTCTTAATTGCAAGAAAATATGGAAGGCCCTTTGTTGAAAAAATAACAAAGCATGAAGGTTTAGAGTCGCTTGATTATTTCTTTGAAAAAAGAGGTTTTATTTTAACGTTTTTACTTAGAGCTGTGCCAGTTGTATCCTTTGGTTTAATGAGCTATTTATTTGGTGTAACTAGTGTTAGATTTAAGGATTATGTTCTTGGAACTTTTTTTGGGCTTATTCCTGTTACAATATTCTATACTTATGTTGGATACATATTGCTTGAAAACCCACAAATATCAATAATAATGGGTATAGTAATGCTTATCCTTTTTGCTGTATCACCAATATATATACCTTTTATAAAACACCTTGCAGAAAAAGAAAAAATGAAAAAATAAAATTACATCTTGAAGTTCTCAATCACTAAGAACAATGCTCCAATGAACACAAATAGCCATGCTAATGTTCCGCCAACCCATTTACCTATTGCAAGAATTGTTGCTTCAAACCCTTGTCCTGCTAATACCATTGAAAACATTTGAAATGCATTGTAAAACAAAAGCCATGCTGCTCCAATAGCTACAAACTTCAATCCTTTTTTTGTTTTAAAGCCCCCTTCCTTCCATAGCCAGGCAAATACTAACCAAGCAATTGCCATTAATGGAAGCAAAAGGGCTTCTGTTACCTCTACCATGTTTTTTTATAGAATTCGTTCATTTAAAAGCATTTGTGATGGATTGCGGTAAATTCGTCTCCTTGCAGTGATATTATGGTATTTTTACAACTCGTGATACTAATTCATATCCATTAAACATGAAAATCCCTTGGTGATTTTTAATAAAAATGTAATTCCCCTTATATCCTATGATTTTTCCTTGCAATTCCATATTGTCTTCTATTGAAATTGCTTTTGCTTTTTGAGGTTCTTTATAATATATTGATAAATCTTCTATTTCTAAGTCAAGTTTTATCTTAGCAGGTAATTTGTCAATTATCTGCCAATAAACTGTTTTTAGAAATTCTTTTCCAATCTCACGCGCATTTTTGTTTAACAATACTTTTAGCTTAGTTATTGCACTAATTTTATCTCTAATGTTGTAATTAATTGAAATCATTCTTTCTATTTTTCTTGCTATTAAACCATTCTCAACAAGCAATATTCTTGCTGCAAAATCAGCACCTTGTTCTATTACTCTTTCTGGAAATCTGTTTACTGATGTAACACCAACTTTTAAAATATTCCCAAAGCTTGCAAGATAAACATAATGTTGCCCGCAAATTGGTTTTCTAAGAAAACATTTTCCATTACACATAGCGCAAAAGTTATTTGTTTCTTTCTTAAAACAGCTCTCGCATTGAAAACCTTTTTGAATTTTCTTAAAACATTTAAAATAAGACTGGTTTTTCCAGTAGCCAATGCAGAACTTTCCAGATAAAACTTTAAAGTTAATAACTCCATCCAAATTAATTTCAGAAAGTTTATTTGGTAATTGTCGGACAACTAATTTTCTTTTATTTGGTGAGAATTTAATAACATGGAAAATTTTCATTTTTTCACCAAAAAAGAAAAGAAAAAACGGAGGGAGAGGGCTGCGAAAACCTCGTTAGGAGAAAGAGCGTGCTTTTATTCTTTCAAGCCACCATCTTGCACCTTCTGCAGATGAGGGTCTCCTTCTTTCTTCAACCATTTTAAGCCATTCATCAAGATCATAAAAAAGCCCGTTCATTTGAACACCTCCGAATTTAAAGGCGGGTATTGCCCGCCTTGGCTAATTTATATTATCTTTTAAATGTATTAATATTTGTCGGGGTGTTGTCCAATATTTCCATTAATTCAATTATTTCCTGATAAAAACAACATCTTCGTTTCTTTCTATGTATCTTCCATTAAGCAATTTCACACCTTTGTTTGTTATTTCAAAGGGAAGCCATTCTAATGGATGACTTACACCATATCTTTTAACAATTCTTAATGCTCTTACAAGTTTGGTTCTTGTTGGAAGAGTTGTTAGCTCAATAAAAGATTCACATATATTTCTCGTTTCATCCCATATTGGAGAACTTGCTTTTCTTGCTTCTTCAACAAATATGCTTGTGCATTTATTTTCTGCTAATTGCCTGCTTAGTATGTAAAAAAACTTTCTTATCATTGATTGGTCAAGTAAAACTCTTTCAAAAGTTGATATAGAGTCTATTACTAATCTGTCTATTTTTCCTTCAACTCTTAGCTTCTTATCAAAAAGTTCTTTTATAACTTCTTCATTTATTGGCATCAATTCTTTTGGTTCTGGAGTAAAGTCTCTAAATGTTATTTTGTTCACCTTATTTCCCATGATTCTTTTCATATAATTCTTTATTCTATCTGTTTCCATTGTTGTTGATATAAAAGTGCATTTCTCTCCATTTTTTGCACCTTCAGCCAACCATGTAAGAGCTAAAATTGTTTTACCAGTTCCTGTTTTTCCGCTTATTAGATTTAACGAATTTCTTTCTAATCCTCCACCCAAAGATTCATCAAGTTTTTTAATACCAAATTTTGCAAATCTTGACAACATTTTCCATCACCTAAATCCTTATAACTTCATCACAAAATTCAGTTAGTTGTGCAACTAACCTTTCATCCATTTCTTTTTCAACGCTCATGAAAACACCACTTAATCCCATTAGCTTTATCTTGTTTATTAAAAAATGAGAAAATTTTGCAATGCTTCCAGATGAGCTATAAACTAAAAGTGTTGTAAGGCTATCCATAAAGAGAAGTTTATCCTTGTTTGGCATTGAGTTAATAGTTCTATTTATTGCTATATTTAGCTCATTTAACGAGCTTGGCGTGTCTATAAACAAACAATGTGGTGTTTGAACTGCTTTTTCAGGCAAAGTCATTTTTGTAACACAATCAATAAAGAAAATTTTGTTAACATCTATTTCTTGTTTTTTAAATATCTCGCTTAAAACATGATAGGGATGGCTTATTGCTACATATAAGAAAAGATAATCGTTCTGCAATGTTTTTATTATATCAATTGTGTTTTTTAGAATCTTGTCTGCATCGCAAATTATAAGCACTATTGTATTTTTCTTAAATCCCTTGATGTCCATGAAAGTTAAAGCACTTCATGAAATTTTATTTCTCTTTTTTATCTGGAAGAAGATAAAGCACTTACAAATATTTATAAACCATTACTGACTATCTAGTTGTCGAATAAAAATGAGAAAAACTCTTAATTTGCATGAATTTAACAGAGGTGTATTCTTAGTCAATGTTTTAGGTATTGTTTATGACGAAAAAAAGAAGAAAATCTTAATAGGCAGAAGAGAAAATGACCCTTATTTCCCAAAGCTTAGTTGGTGTTTTCCAGGTGGCAGGCCTGGCTATTCAAAGGATTTGGAATTAGCAAAAGAAAAACTTGTTGAAATTAAATGGATTAAACCAACACAAGTGAAAAAATATTTTACAACATCTTTGCATCCAGAGGTTTTCAAATTTTTAAAGAAACTTGAGAAAGGTGCAGTCTAATGGGAATTTTTGATGTTGGTAAAAAATCAGACATAATAAAAAATGAAGATGCTTTTAGTTATGAATTTGTGCCAAAGGTTCTTCCTTACAGAGAAAATCAAATTCAGGAAATTGCAAATGCAATAAAACCACTTCTTTACGAAAGGAAAGGTTCTAATCTTTTTATTCATGGTGCTCCTGGCATAGGTAAAACAGCATCTGTTAAATGGGTTCTTAGAGAGTTAGAAGAAACAACTGATGAGGTTGTCCCAATTTATGTTAATTGTTGGAACCTGAAGACAAAGTACTTTATATATACAGACATAGCAAACCAGCTTGGGATTTCATTTACTGCTGGAAAGAGTGCTGAGCATGTTTTACATCAAATAAAGTATAAGTTAAAAAACAAAAGCGCTGTTTTTGTTTTTGATGAAATAGATAAAATAGAGAATTCTAACTTTTTATATCAAATTTTAAATGTTACTCAAAAATCATGCGTGCATTTGATTAGCAACAATTACAATTATATTTTAAGGATTGACCCAAGGATAAAATCGCGTTTACAATTAAGAAGTTTAGAATTTAAACCATACTCACTTGAAGAAATAGAAGGGATTTTAAAAGAAAGAGTGAAGCTTGGATTAAGAGCAGGCGCAATTAATCCTTTGTTAATAAAACTAATTGCAAATGTAACGCACAAAAAAGGAGATGTAAGGGTTGGTTTAAATATTATTCATGAAGCAGCAAAGTTAGCAGAGTATGAAGGTGAGAATAGGATAAAAAAAGAGCATGTTGATAAAGTTATAAAAGAAGTTAGTGAAAAGAAGCCAGAAGAAGATAGTCTTAATAAAGATGAGCATTTAATTTTAAGTGCTGTTAAAAAGAAGAACGGCGCAATCTCAGGAGAAATTTACAAAGAATATGTTTCAAAAGGCGGTAAGCTTTCATATAAGAGTTTTAAAAGATATGTTAATAACTTAGAAAGGCTTGGTTTTCTAAAACTTGAAAAAACAGGCGGAGGATTTAAAGGCAAGTCCACGAGAATTTATTTAAAATCCTAAATCAACAACAACGAAGTACCTATTTTTAATTCTATCAACTAAGTTCATTTCTCTTAAATGCTCAACATCAAACTTTATTTGAGTCATGTGAGATTTTTTATTTAGGTGATATCCCATTTGATTTAACTTATCTATTATGCCAGCAACATCAAGTGTGTGTTTCATTAGAATTTTTATTATGTCTCTTCTCCTTTTAATTGCAGAAGGTGTTGCAGCAATAGCTTTTGATGAAAGAAGGTCTTTAATGCAAATATCTATCAATTTTTCCTTTGGATAATCGAATGTGAATTTTTTAAACAAATAGCAGCTTAGCTGTTGAGGTGTTAGAAACTTTGATAAATATTCTTCATTGTTTTCTTTTAAATAATTATAGAATCTCAATGTCTTCACAGCATACATTGTTGTATATATCTCGGGTTCTTCATTTTTAATAAGTGGCCAGCCTCCTTTTTTATGTGCTGTTTTTAATAAATAGGATATTCCGTTATTTACTGCTTTGTTAAATGGATTCTTTGAAAGAAGCATTAGTGCTTGAACAGCCAATGCTGTTGCATATGTTGTTGGTTTAGTAAGTGTTTCTGGGCTTGAATTCCAGCTCCCATTTTTATTTTGAGATTTTTCAATAAATATTCTTGCTTTTTGAAGATATGTTTCATTTGGATTTTCTCCAGCAAGTATCAATGCTATTACAGCGTTTGATGTAAATGTAATGTACGATTTAGAATCCTTAACAATTCTTCCCCATCCTTTGCCATCTCTTGCTCTTGCTTTTTTTAACTTTTTTATTAAGTCTATGTTTTCACCTATTGCTTCTGATAACATCATAGAAAACAACATGGGCAATCGTGTGCTTAGGATGTTTTTATTTCTAAGCCATTTTGAGATTTCTTTTATAATTTCTTTATTATTAGCAATTTCCGCAATCCTTAGCTTCGTTGCCCAAAGTTCTAATGGGTCTGCCTCTTCAAGTTCATAATCAAGTATGTTTTTAATTCCAGCTTTAATTACTTTGGAATTTCCATAAGCACCAGTATATATTAATGTTTCAACAGCTTCTTTTGTTGGTACAATCCTTCTAAAAAGTTCTCTTGGCTCATTGTGTTTGATTCTTTTGCTCCATATTCCTTGTGCTTTTTGTTCTTTGATTACAAAATCTATTGTTTTTCTGAAATATTCTTCAAAATCCATGTATTTACTAATTAAGTTTCAATATTTAAATCTTCTGAAATTTTATTCAGCAAAAATAAGCACTTTTCATTATTATCTTTAAAATGTCTTAATTTTTCTGTGAGAATAAAAGCACTTGGAATAGGAAATGCAACTTCAATAGAAAACACTTCTTTTTTAATTTACGCTAGTGATGTTTATCTTGTTGAATGTCCAAAAGATATATCAAAGATTAATGCACAGGAGATTAATAATATTATCCTTACACATGTGCACCCAGACCATCTTGGCGATATATTCACACTTCTTTTACAGAGATATAAATCAAACAAAAAAACAAAGATTTATACAACAAAAGAGGTTTTTAACAGATTTAAGGAAATATTTGATATCATGTTTAGAAATCCTCCAAGCTATGCACTTCCAAATAATGTTACAAAAGCCACAGTGTTTGATTTAGATGATTTAGTTGAATTTAAAGAACTAAAGGTTGGTGAAGAATTTAAAGAAAATGGAATATCAATAAGGATTAGAGAAAATTATCATCCTGTGCCTGCATTTGGTTTTATATTTGAATATGATGGTAAAAGATTGTTTTATAGTGGAGATACAAATTACAATCCCAGACTTTTAAAACACTTGTTTTACAATGGAATTATAGATGAAGAATTTTTCCACAATAATATTGATTTTGGATGGGATTGTCATATAATTTTACATGAAGCAACTGATGAATTTGGTGAATATTTTCACACACATGTTAGAAACTTAGAAGCATTGCCAGATGATGTTAAAGAAAGGCTTTATCTTGTTCATGTTCCAGAGAATATGCAAACAAATCTAGAGATACTTTCTAAGGGAAAAGTTTATGAAATATAATCTACTTTAAAGTGATAACGATGGGCAGAGAGGAAGTTAAAAAGGAAATAGTATCTGAGATTCTTAGTAAGCTTAATCTTAGGGATAAAAGGTTTTCTTTATTCTCATTTGGAAGCACAGACCCATGCTCTGACATTGATTTGGTTTTGCTGCTTAAACATGATGAATTAAACCCAGAGCGCTTTAAATATTATGATGAGGCAGAAAATTACAAGAGAATTAAAAAAACACTTGATGAAATTGCAGAAGAACACGATGACTATGATGTAACAATCTTTCTTGCACCATTAGAGTATTATTTTAATCTAGATGTTTCTTCTTTGCTTTTAACATTAACACGTTCTAATGAAGGCTGGGGTAATATTGCACCGTATTACAGACTTTTTTATGTTACAATGACAGGCAAAACAGAAGCTGGAAAAAAGATAATTGAAGACTTAAGATTCGATCCAAGGGTAATGAATGTTCCAGAATATGAAGGAGAAGAGTTGTTTACTACATGTAAGAGGGATGCCATAGAAGCAATTGCAATGGCACTTACCAATGGAAATAAAAAAGTAGCAAGCAATAAGATGGCAAAAGCAATTCTTAGAACAATTGAAGCATTTAGAATAAGGATTAGATGTAGGCCTGCTTATTCTGATGAAGGTATTTATGAAAAGATATTCCAAGAAGGTAAATTGCTTTTCTTAAGTGGTTTGTATTCAGATTATGAAGAAGTAGCAAGAAAAGCATTGGATGTAAAAAGAGGAAGAGACACATATGAATTTAATTATCAAGAGATTATGGGTTTTGTTAAGTTCTTCAATTACTTCAAGCGCCTTTTTGTTAAAGAAGCACAAATAGGAATTAAAATGCCCCGAGAACATTACACAGAATTAATTAATTATTCAAAGGATACTGCAAGAAGAGTTATAGAGAGTTATAAAAATATGGATAAAGATAAAAGGGATATCTTTTACTCTGTTGCACTTATTGTCGGTGAGGATTTAATCGAATATGCAGAAGAAATCGAACACGCAGAAGGAGATTTATATAATGATTTAAAGGATGATTTACCTATTTTAAAGGATTTGCTTAAAAAAATCTCAAACATAGGCGAGCTTTCTTCTGAGTTAGCAAAGAAAATGATAGAAGAAGATGGTTTTTACTACGCTTTTGCTGGTGGGGTTAAACTTATGGTAGAGGATTATGAACAAGCAGAGAGATTGCTTCAAAAAGCAGTTAGTCTACAGAAAGAGTTAAGTATACATAGTGTTGTGCCAAGTTTGTATGATTCCTCTTTAAGAGGTAGGCTTGCACTTGCTAAATTCAAAAATGGCAAACATGAAGAAGCGCGCAAGCTTATAGATGAAGCTATTAACAAAGATTCATTGAATCCATTTTTGTGGGATGTGCTTTGTGAAATAGAAGGAGATGGAGGTTATAAAGAACTTAGTAAAATTATAGAAAATTCTGTGGATCCAATTAAAGCTGTTTTGCTTGAGCCAAAACTTAAAGGAAAACATGTAAAGAGATTTTTTGAATCATGGGAGAATTATACTAACTGCATTCTTAATGAAGATTACAAATATTTTTCAGAAGTCCAAGGTGGGCTTGAAGAAAGATTAAATGATTTTGAAGAAAGGAAGTTAAAAAATAAAGAAGAGATAAACAGGTATACTTTAATGCGTTATTTGATTTTGTATAAGCAAACAGACTTGATTACAAAGTTAGTTAAAGCAATTGATATTTTAAAGGAAAGTGGAGATTTCATAACATATGTTGATTATAAAAAGTATTTGAAGCTTAAGCTTGACATTATTTCTTATTTTAATGAACTTGAACATTCTTACGATGCTCTTGCAGCATATGAAACTAGTTACCTTGATGATTATGTTGATGTAAAAAGTGTGAGTGATAAATATGCCATTTGATGGGCTTTTAAATGATGTGCTGAAAACAAAGGATGAATTGGAGATGTTAAGAGAGTTGATTAGTGTTTTTAAGCAATATGGTATGGAAACAAAAAAATTAGAAGACCTTATTGATACAGCAATATATGAATTAGAAGATGCAGATAGAAGAAAAAGCACTGCAACCATTGTTAATGGCGTGCTTTATGAAAAATGCAAAAATTATCTGCCGAAAGCTATTGATTCTATAAACAAAGAGTTTTATTCTCTTCTTACATATGTTGATATTTCTTTTGTACCAGTTGTTCCAGAAGAAACTTCAATCGAAAAACTTTATTCTTTAGTTGAAAAAGATACGAGGTTCGTAAAAGAATTGTCTGAGTTTTTAGAAATAACTCCATCTTTAGATATAAGTTTTACGTTTGTAAATGATTTCTTAGAAAAGTACAAAGATGTAACAAATGATTTTGAGAAAAAGATAGGCGTTCTAAATGAGAATAAGTTGGTTTCTGCTTTGTCATTTGGATATAATCAGGTTAGAAAAGATACAATTGAAAAAGTTATTTCAATAGGGTTTCAGAAAACTGCAAATCTTAGCTTAGGGAGCGGTCATGCGATTTCTGTTAATGAATTCATAAAATTGGTTGAAAGAGATAACAATGTTTTTAGTGCTTTTGGTTATTCAACATTGAACGGCTTGTTGAATTTTCTCAAAAAAACAAATGAATTAGTAGCAACACTTGAAGATAATGAAGCTTTTATTTATTTCATATCTAGCTTCGGAGGTGCTTATTTAAATAAAAGAAAGGAGATTAATGTTATAGATAGGATATCTAATGATGAATTTGATGGAATATTTGAGAACCTAAGCAAAGATATGACTGGCTTTTTCAATGATTTGCTAAATCTTTCTAAAAGAGAAGAACGTCTTTCAATAGCACACAGGTATATTTTTTCGAAATATGGTAAAACATTTTATGAAATAGTTAGAGATATCTATGAAAAACCATTAGATAATGAATCAAAGCTTAGCGATTTGATAGATGTGTTTAACTATGAAGACTTCCCAGAGATGGTTTATTTAACTGCCAGATATTTAACATATGCATCGCTTTATAAGAAGGAAGCATCAGAAGAAATAAGAAATTTTGCAAGCATGTTTGTTTCCGATAGTTTGGTGAGGAATTTCCACAAACTATCTGGAAAACATCAAAGTGTTAAAGATGAAGATTACAAGCATATTTATAGTATGGCTACAGCAGAGGTTATAGCTAATGAGCTTTTTTATGCTAAGAATGTTGTTGATTCAGAAACTCTTGTTGGAGGAATTATTTTATTAGAAAATATTGCGAAATACACGCCTGTTGATGAAATAAGATTTGATTATCTTCCTACTTTAATAAAAGTGAGTATGGGTGAAATAAAAGAAAAAAAGAAGGAGTTAGTAGATGAGTTAATAAAAAAGAAAGATGAAAATGTCTTGGATTTAATTCCTGATAAATATAGATTGCTTGTTGAAAAATATCTTGGTGGTTAAAGTGGATTATGCATTCAAATACGAAGATGAATTACCCGAGCTCGTTGATAAATTATTTAAACATAATAGTGATTGGAATCCTTTAAGTGTTTCACCTGAAGAAGTTAATCTTAAAAAAGATGATTTTGATTCATTTTTATGCTATTGGGCAGAGAAGATTTTAGAATTACACATCTTTGAGCGTAAACGTTTTGATTACCAATTTGACTTAGCAGAAAGACTTGCACAAGGCGAACATAGCACTGCAAAGGATTTATACCTGGATTATTTAAAGATTAGTAAAGACAAAAAAGAAGCATTAGTTTATTTGGTTACACATGGAAGCGAGTCAAAATATAAAAACAATGCAGTTACTAAATTTGTTTTGGAAAACAAAGATATTGTTAAAAAGTTCTCAAAAAAGGATATAAAAAGATTAAAAAAGAAAAAAACAGCCCTTGGTTATTTTTTGATATCCCTATATCATCTTAATACAAACAAACTTTTAAGCTTGGACAAGGCACTTTGGTATAAAAACAAAGCTGTGAAAAAAGGATGGGAAAATCTTCTTGCGATTCAAGAAGAACTGCATGAGTTTGCTAAGCAAGTGCATCCATTACTTTCAATAACTGCACTTAAGGAGATTGTTAAAATTTACAGAAATAATCCTTTTGACTCAAAGAAGCCACAGGATATTATACAATTAGATTATTTTGATAAACGTTTGTTTTTCTTTAACTTAGCAAATTTGATTGACAGATATATCCAAAGAAAAACAATCAAAGATAAGATTATTTACATACTTGAAAATTGGTGATAAAAATGGAAATGTACAAGCCCCCAAATTTGGAAAAAATTATTGGCGAAAATATGGAAGATTCTCAATGGAAGCCGTGGAAAAAATCACCAAAGGACTTTGGTTTGTCAAAAAGAGATTATTTGCTTTTGCTTAATAGATATGCTAAAAGAGCTTTGGATAATGGTTTGTTAAAAAATAGCAGAGATATTTTCGAGCTCGCTGATGTGCTTATGTCAAGAGCTAAAGAGTTAAACCCAAGAGAAGATATTGTAGCTAATAGCTATGAATCAGTAAAGATGCTTTATTCAACAGGTATCTCAGGTATCTTTACATTAGCTGAAGTAATTCATAGTACAAATGACTACAGTTTGCTTAATGAAGTTATACTTAATGAAAAGATTGATTTATTGTATGATTTGAAAAAAGAAGATGTTGAGACATTAGAGAAATTATTAAGTAAATCAAAAAATCCAATAAAACACATATTGCTTTCAGTAGCACATCTTACTGCTGATGAAGAGGTTGGAAAAAGAAAGCGCATGGCAATAAAAGGATTCCCACATTATTGGAATGCTTTAAAGTATAAAGATGGTTTAAAAGCTCTTCAAAAGGCATTGTATAACTTTGCAGAAGATGTGAAACAAAGCAATAGGTTCTACTCTTATTTAGCATTAAGGAGCATAGTTAATATTTATAAGAAGAATCCAGAATTTGCATTAAACCCAAGAGAGCTTATTTCTTTAGAAGATTTTGATTTGGAGTACAGCGAAGTTTGGAATAAAACAACTGCACTTAAGATTGCAGCAATCCAATCAGCAATGCTTTTAGCACTTGCTGCAGCTACTTCAGGCGAATATGCGCATACTTGTGAATGGGATAGTAGCGGTGTTCATGAGACATATTATTACTATGATTACACTGATTTTGCATTTGTTTCCACTACTTATTTTGCACTCCCATTGGGCTTTTTCATTGATAGAATTGCGTCTTATTTACTTAATTCAATGAATCCAGCTAAGAAGATAGAGAAGTACATGAAAAAGAAAAAGGTTTGAGGTGGTAAAATGGTAGAGATTGAAAGATATTTATCAAATTTTTTGAAAGGTATTCCTTTAAATGTTGAGCAAATGTGCGAAAGTGATAAGTTAAATTTGAAAAATATTTTAGAAAAACAAGCAAGCCATGTTTTTGATAATTACTTTCAAAGATTAGTTAAGGATATGCATGATTTTATAAATAACGCAGAGCAAGTTGTTGGGAATAGAAAAGGGTTTGTTGATTATTTATCTAAAAAACCATCTTTAGATATGATTATTTTTACTTTAAGTGGAGAAGAAGGAATTTTCTATGTGGATAACTCAAAAAGAGAAAGATTTGTTCATCCATTTTTAAGAAAAGAAGATGTTGAACGTTTAAAATCATATGCGAAAAAAGAATTAAGCGGAAGAGATTATGAGATTGCTTTGGTTTATCTAAAAAGTCTTAAGCCAGTGGTTTAAATGGAATTGGAAGAAATTTTAGATACTATGTACAAATCTAATCCAAATTGGGAGCCTTGGAAATATTCGCACGAAGAACTTGGATTGGATGAAGAAGATTATAAGAATTTGCTACAGGCATGGATTAAGAATCTTTTGAGAGATGGAAAAGTATCCTATCTGCATAAGTCAGATTTATTAGCACTTATTAGAGAATTGGAGTTTGTTAATGAAAAGCAGCCATTAATAGATTTGCTACGTAAGTATGTTAACGTAAACCTTTCATTGTTTATGGACATTTACGTTGCAATGAACAACATTGACTTAAAGAAGGAATTAGAAAGAAGCGTGGGTCCAAATACAACATTAGGACTTTTATATACCGCGAAGACATGTTGGTATCCTCTAGAAGCAGCAGATATGTACGCTAGTTATATTCTTATTACTAAAGATATTAAAGTGCTTAAAGATATAGATGATGATGTTATAAAAGAACGCACAATTAAAACCCTCATTAACAATGGTGTTACATTGGATGGTGAAAAATTTCTTGAAATTGCTGATACGATAGATGATGTTGATATGTATATTTCAGATAAAGCAATAGAATTGGTACAAGAAGTGTATGATAAGTATATAAAAGACTTTGTATCTTTTGCTGAAGTTTTTAAGAGGATTTGCAACAATAACACTCTCCTCTTTTTTGAAGACTACATCGTTAACAAAGCAAAACAAGTAGTTGGAGAAAATATGTGTTTAACTGAAACCATTGTTTCTACCATTGAAAAGTTTGATGAGCCTCATGCAGAAGAGTTAATCAATATTTTATTCAGAATCAACAGCGCATTTGCATATGAAGTCGCATCTATATATCATCTTTTGAAAGGCAATGACAAATCACATTTAAGAAAAGGGATAAAGTATTATAAAAAAGCTGTAAAAGAAGGATTAAAAGATTTAAGAGGCATACAAGATGCTTTAGAAAGCTTTGCTGATAAAAACCCATCTTTAAAAAATGAAGCTTTAAGGAAAGCTTATTCTATATATGCAAAATACAAAGATAAATACGGGTTTTACGTTAAAAATCCAAATTTAAACTAGCTCAATGACCTGTTTTCTGAAATTTTTTTCAAACATTTTTATTTTTCTTAAGATGTATTCAATTGTATTCATGATTATATTAGCTATTTCTTAAAATTAATGGGAGGTAAGCTGAAATGGTAAAGGGAATTAAAAATGGGGTGGAGGTTAAATCCTGGGAGCGCCTTGCTTCTCCAAGAACAATTGTTGCTAAAAGAAAAAAAGGAAAAATAAAGAAGCAATATGTTGGGCCACAAAATGCAAAGATATACGCTGATTTGGATTCTGAACTTAAATATGTTTTTAGCAGCTATTCAAAGGACGGTTATGAGATAGAGATTACTGCACTTTACACAGTTGAGTATCAAAACATCAACAAGTTGTTAACAAGGCTTCCATCGTACAAAACACCACAAGAGTGCTTAGATGGAATTATGTTTAGCAAAACAAAGGCAATAGCTGATGACTATTTACAAACAAAGAGTTTGGAGGAAATAGTTGATTCAAAAAATGAATTTGAAGCACATGCACACACTAAGATGTCTTACGCTATGTCAAATATGGGTATAAAATTAATTGATTCGCAATTTGTTTTCAATTATAAAAACAAAACAATGGTTTCACAAAAGGAATTGGAAGATGTTGAAAATTCTATAAAAGAAGCTGTTTTTTCTGCTCAACGGATACTTGAGAATAAGTTAGATGAGTATCAAGAAGTGCCTAGAAATTTAGAAAGAAAAGTTCGTGTTTTAGAAGGAGAAATATCAAGTCTTTATAAATCAAATGAAGAACTTGCAAAGGTTTTAGACGTCGGATTAAGTGAAATCAAACAAGACATAGATAGATTAAAGCAAACAATTGCAAAAGAAAAATACAATGAAAGATTGTATAAAATTGAAGAAGAGCTTGACAAACTTCAGCATGCTGTTGATAATCAAAGCGAAGTAGAAGAAAGGTTGTTAAGAGATGTTTACAGCGCTATTTACGAGCTTGAAAAAAAGATAGATGCTATTAAAGGCGTTAGTGCAGAAGAAATAGATACGATTGAAGGAAAAATAGAACAACTTACCTCTGCAGTTGAAAAAGCAAGAAGTGGAATTACAAGAGATGAACTTATTGATATTCTAAATACAATCTTTAAGGGAAGGGAGAACGCTATTAAAGAGCTTTCTGAGAAATATGGTGATGGCTTAGGCAACTTAGTAAGTGCTTTTGACCCTCGTCTTGATGAAAATAAAGTTAAGTCTTACTTTAGAAGAACCTTCGAACAAATCCTAAGGGGGGTAGAAGATGAGTTTGGCCCTATTGTTAATTGAAGGTGTTTACAAGAAGTTTATGTCGTGGAGATATGAAAAGAAAATAATAGATTTGTCAAACAAGATAGCTAAGGATTTGGATTCATTAGAAACATTAGTTGAATCAACAAGAAAAGAGATTTATTTAAACAAAGATGAAGATTGGACAAAGTATTGGAACTCTTTATCAGATATTAGAATGGATGTTCTTACATTAAAGTCTAATGTTGATAATTTGATAATTGGAGAAACATATGATGAAAGAAAAGAACAAAAAGAACTCTTAGAAGCTGTTCATGAAAGAATCTCATTAGTTAAAAAAACAGCAAACGCAGATTATATTAGAAAATCAAGAAAGTTGTTTGGTGATTATTTACTAACGGAATTTTCACGTGAATTACAAAAGGTAAAGAAATCAATTGAATTAAATGATGTTTACATTCTTAAAGAGGAAAAAGAACGTGAGGACGAGTCGCACTATTTGTTAAAAGTTTATTCAAAGTTAGAAAGATTTCCTCCAGACTATGTTCCATACCCAAAAGGCGAGATTTTAACAGGAAAATTAAAGGTTACATATAATAAAAAAGAAAAAAAGGTTATCGGCAAACATAAAGATTTCAAAATTGTTTGCGAATATAAAAATAAAGAACCAACAATGGATGAGATAACTAAGAAGTCAAAGAAAAAAGAAATCACTTGTTATGTTGTTCAAAAAGCAAGCGATGAATTGAAAGAATTTGTAAATGGGTACTTTGGTAGTTATCCAGTATTCATTTATGAACTATCGAGCAACACACTTATATATAACGAAAAAGATACAGCTGCAGGTTACTACAAAGTTTATTTTACTGATGATAGATTTAAATCAATTTATGACGTAATAAAAGAAAATGCAAAAAACGATGTTGTTTCTAAGAGGTTTTTAACACATGATTTAAATCTATCTAAGAAATCTTTAAGGCACTTAGAAAAAACCATGCTCTTCCCTCTTGGAGAGGGATATCTAATAAAAAAGGAGGTGTAAAAAGATGTTGGGGTTATTTAGCTTACTTGGCTATGTGAAACCAGCTGACTTGGAAAGCGCAAGAGCAGTGGCAAAAACGTACGAACAAAAAGCAAGAACAGCAAAAGCTAACATGGATTACAACAGAACACTTGCAGAGCAATTAACAGATGAAGGAAGATTAGATGAAGCAAAGAGGTATTGGAATCAAGTAGCAAAAGCAAAGAAGCAGTTTGAATTATATGAGAGGAAAAGAAGAGCATGGGAGGTTGCTTCACAAAAAATTGGTAATGAATTAATGGACACTCAATACAACACAAAGAAATTAGAACGCATTGCTAAACGTGCTTTGAAGAGGATAAAAAAGAAAAAAGCAAAGATTGGAGAAAGGGACGATGGAATAGAGGCTGTTTTGAATGATGTAGAAAGTGCAGAGGAAGTACATACATATTCTAGGGATTACATAATAGATACACAATTGACAACAGAAGGAGAACAACTAATGCAAGAATATTTGAAAAAGAAACAAGCAAGAGAATCACAAATACAAACACAAGAAAGCGAATTAGAGAGACAACTTCAACAATTACAAGGCGCTGTTGCATAAACAACGTTAAACAGTGGTGCGTATGTTTGGTTTTTTCATGGCGTTATGGTACAGGAGAAAAATTAGAGAGCTGGAAGAGAGATTTGAAGAAGCATCAGAAAAACTAACACGCTATGTTACATCAGTAAGAACATTAAGAAGAGAAATAGACACAATACGGCCAAAGGCAGAGGCTCTAACAGACGAAGGAAAACTAGAGGAAGCAGAGAAATATTGGGATTTCTTAGCAGAAAGGATGACTACACATGCTAGGTATGTAAAGAATACATGCGCATTAGAGTTTTATGTGGTTGCACTTAAAAAAATAATCGAAGGATTAAGGTATTCGATAGAAAACTCTGCTAGTGATAGGTATACTATTAAGCGTGGTTTTACGGCAGCTGAAGAATTAAGGGAATTTTTTTTAGATCTGCTGTTTATTTCGCAGCGAGAATCCATGTTAAAGCCCTATAGAGGAAAAGAACTAATGGAAGAATATCTCTCAAACGAAGTCTCACCACAGCGGCTAGAAATAAATAAACTTGAAGAAGACCTTGAAGAGCTTCTTGGATTTAAAAAGGAGGTGATCATTTGGACTCATACACACCTCATGTTGCAGCAGCGAATGAATATGTAAAAATAGCAAGAGAACAAGAAGCTACTAAAAATTACAATCAAGCAGCGATTAATTACATAAGAGCAGCTCAAGAGCTTTTGAAAGCAACAAAGTTATGCAAAGATGAAACAGCAATAAATGCATTTCAAAATCAAATTGAAATATGTAAAGCAAAAGCTCAAGCATTGTCAGCACCAAAGAAAACAGCAATTAGAGAAGGAGATGATAAAGAAGATGTTGTAAAATCATTTGAAGTAGAAATTCCAGATTTAACATTTGACAAAGTTGCTGGTATGCAAGAAGTAAAAGACAGGTTCTACAATGCAATAATATTGCCATTAGAAAATCCAGATTTGTTTTTCAAGTTTGTAAAAAAGGATTACATGGCAAGCGGAATAATATTGTATGGTCCACCAGGCTGTGGAAAAACATACATAGCAAAAGCTGCAGCAGGAGAAGCAAGTAAAAGATTAGGCAAGAAAGTGACATTTCTTTACATTGATGCAAGCAGTGTTTTAAGTTCATACGTTGGAGTTAGCGAAAAGAATCTAAAAAGAGTTTTTGAAGAAGCAGCAGAAAAAGAACCAGCAATAATTGTTTTTGATGAAATAGATGGAATAGGAATGTCGAGAAGTGGAAATAGGTCATCTTATGCTCAAAGATTAGTTAATCAGTTTTTATCATCATTTGATATAATAACAGGAAAATCAGTCTTAGTTGTTGGAACAACAAACAAGGTTTGGGGAATTGACTCAGCTCTTTTAAGGTCTGGTAGATTTGGCTATCATATAAGAGTTGACCCATTAGATTTTGAAGCAAGAAAAGAATTGTTTAAATTATCACTTGACGGGTTGTTAGTTTCAAATGATATTAATTATGATGAATTAGCAAGAATGACGCAATACTATGCATCATCAGATATAACAGCAATATGTGCAGAAGCAGGAAGAAGGGCTTTAAAAGAACACATTAAAGACCCAAGTAGAAAACTATGTCACGCTGATTTAGTTGAGGTAATTAAAGACACACGCTCGTCATTATACAGATGGGTTGATGAATACAAAAGGCACAAAGACAAGGTTTCTGAGGAGTTCAAAGATTTAGAAGAATTAGTTAATAAAATTGATGAACACAGGAAACAGGTGAGTTAATTTGGAAAAGTGCGTTTTTTGTAAAAGTGAATGTGAAACAAAGAAAAAAGAAGGCATAACCCTATGCAATAGCTGCACGCGTAAATTTGACTTTGAATTATTTGTGAGGTGGGATGATGGGTTTGCTTAATAAAATGAAACTTGGAATTGGTGTAGGTGGAGTTGGAATGGGTGGATACATGTTGTATTCACCAGAATTCGCTTCAAAGGTTATGAATTATCTCTATGGTTATTTGCCAATTCCAGACGGAGCAATATATGGTATTGATTATAAAGCAATTGCAACAACAAGTGTTGCACTAACTTCAATAATTACTGGCTTAGCTATTTTAAGAGATTTATGAGGTGATTAAATGCACCTCGATGATTTAGTTAGAAATATACATCTAACAAACCCAAAGAGATTTATTGAGATAGACACCACTGAGCCAATCCCAAAGATTCCAATAGAGCTTGTTCTATTAGCAAATCAAATAACGCAAGGAATAAAGGATTCGCGAGTAAAAGCATACGCAATACATACTTGGATTGTTGATAACATTAAATATAAAAATAACAATGATGAGATAAATGGAAAAAGTGCAATATTATATGCTCTTCAACATAAGGAAGGAACATGCTATTCTATGACAAGAGTGTATGTTGCTTTAGCAAAATCTGTTGGCTTAGATGCAAGGATTGTGAGAGTTTATGTTGATGAATATGGAGAAAAAATAACTAATCCAGGGCATGTTTGCGCTGGTGTTATGTTTAATGAAGATAAATTCTTATTATTTGACCCAGCTTATGAAGATGGTGATGCACAACATAAAGAAGTTAGGATTTTTACAAGAAAAGAAACAAATGAAGAGATAATATATGATATTCTTCAGCCATACTATACTGCAATTGAAAACTTAATTGAAGAGAAAAAATTTGATGATGCTTATATGTGTTGTGAGATCGCTCTTCAATTAACTGGTGGTTATGCAACACAAGAATTAAAATTAAGAAGTAAAAAAGCACGCGTTCTTAATGAAGCTGGTTTAGAATGTGTAAGAAGAAAAGATTATAAAACTGCATATAATTTCTTTTGGCGCTCTTATGAAATTCTTCCAAATAGCGGTGTTTATAGAAATATGCAACTTGTTAAAAGTTTGGGTGAGATGGTTGAAAGCCTTGCATGATTTTTCAAAATATGTTAATAAAGATTTATTTGTGCTTTCTGAGGGATTGGAATATGCTGTTTTAAATGAAAAATCACCATTGTACATACCAAAGCCATTGTATGAAATTGCAATGAAAATAACAAAAGATTTGGATGATGAATTTTCAAAGGCAATTTCAATTTACATGGCTATAACCTTCTTGTATGATTACGATGAAAAAGCAAATGATGAACTTAAAGGTTCTGCGATTAAATACATTCTAACAAATGGCAATGGCACATGTTACCATAAAACAATGCTGTTTCTTATTTTAGCAAAAGCAGCAGGTTTAGATGCCCGTTTTGTTCTTGTAAAAGAGGATATGTATGGGGACAAATATCACCAAATAAACAACATGCATGCGCTGGTGTTGTGTTTTCCCAGCCAAGAACATATTACCAACTTTTTGATTTTACATACTTTACATGGAATGCCAAACATAAAATAATAGACATGTTTCCTAAAGAAAAAACAAACAACTTACTTGTGCAAGACTTATACTTTGGATATTCCTAATCTTACAATGAATGCTTTGTATCCTTTTTTCTTTAGTTCTTCTACAAGCTCTTTTGGATTTTCTGATAATATTATCGCAGCTCCACCACCACCTGCTCCAGTAAGCTTTGCTCCAAGTTCTCCTCTTTCTTTTGCAAATTCAACTATTTCATCAAGTTCTTTGCAGGACAAACCCATGTGTTTTAATATTTCGTGATTTTCATACATAAAGTGCCCAATAGCTTTTTTGTCTAAAGGCGAAAGAAGAAATTCAGCAGTTGTAACAGCAAACGTTGTAATTGCTGCATTACTTAATCTAAATAATTCTTCATTTTCTTGCTTGTATTTTTCAAGTTTTTCAATTTGTTTTTTTGTTTGAGCTCTAACACCACTATCGCAAACAACAAGCTCAAGTGGTTCATTAACATCTACTTGAGAAAACTTACCTTCTTCAGCATAAACAAAACCACCTTTTACAACAGTATATGCATCTATACCACTTACTTTTCCTCCATGCGTTATACTATCAGAGAAATTCACATAATCAATTAGTTTTTCATCATTTAATTCAATATTAAAGTACTTGTGAAGTGCTTTTGTAAGTGCACAAGCAATTGCGCTTCCAGAACCACAACCTTTTGGTATTTCGTTTTTTATGTTTATTTTTAATTTATCTGTTTTAACACCATAATCTTTTGAAAACCTTTCTAATATGTCTTTTATTGGGCTATTGTATGTTTTCTTTGATAAGCTTCTTCTTAATTCAACTTCAGCAAACAAATCAATAGAAGCTGCTAAAGCATAACCACTGTAAACAACAGTATGCTCACCAAATAAGATTACCTTTCCGCAAGCTCTTTCTTTTACCTTCATAGTTAGATTAAATCTCCTAAAGTATTTATATGAACCTTAGCTTAGAATGCTGAAAAAAATTTCAGACAAACATTGCAAGCCTAAGCAAATCTCTTAAAGCTGGTGCTAATCCAATTACGTAAACTGCTAACAAAAGGAATCTGCGGAATTCTTCTGTTTCTGAGTATTTGTTTATAAGGAAAATCACAGGTATAAGGACAATTAGCTTTAGCACAAACATCACCCAAGGTCCAACATAATTTATTAAATATGTTGGCAAAACATGTTTTTCACTATAACCAAAGAATTGCAAAGAAACAAAGGTTGCTGATGCATCAAACATGTGTGATGAAAGCGCTGAAAAAGAAAAAAAATCAGCATTCACAAATTTGTTTATTAGCATCATAACAAGAAGGACAACTGTAAAAACAGCAACCACAAGAATAAATCCTTCAACATTCTTAAGATTAAAAAAAGGAAGATGCACTAAAATACCAATCAACCCTGCAATAGACAAACTTTTCCAAAGCTCAATCTTTTTTTGAAGTTTAACGCAAATGAAAAGTGTTGCTAAAAAGATAATTGAAAATAAGATGATTATGCCTGGAGAAACTGTAAAAAAACTTGTTGGATAAATTCCTGCATCTTCAAAAACCCTAACAAATGCTGCAAGAAGAACCCAAACAGAGAGGGCGACATACATTTGCTTGTTTATTTTTATCTTTAATTTTTTGAAAACCTTATAAAAAACAAAAACTAAGGAAACTAAAACAATGCCAAGCAAAATTGTTTTGCCAATTGTGTACATATTATCTCCTTAGCAAATAGCGTTCTATGTAATCAAGCCTTTCATTTATTCTATCAATTGTTGCTTTTAATGCATCTATTTTCGATGAAAGCACATCTATGCTGCTTTTTAACAATTGAATTCTATCTTGTTGCTGTGGTTGCTGTGGCCCAATTCTAACTGGTGTTGGTGAGATTGGTGGTGCTAATGGCGGTGGTGTTCCAGGCGGTGGTGTTTCTGGTGCTCCAAATAATGGTGGTGGTTGTGGTGCAGCTGTTGGCGGGGTGGGTTCTCCTGGCATTCCTGGTTCTAATCCACCAAGCCCGCCACCAAATTCCCCAAAGTCCTCTTCTTTTTTCTTTTTCAAAAAATCAAACAATCCCATGGATTTTTTTAATCATGCATAGGTTTTAAGCTTTGTTATCTGAAATTTTATATATGCACAATGAGTTTAATTTTACATGGCTAAAGATAATGAAAAGAAGATTCACGACATATTAGTTAGGTGTTTCGTTGATAAGTATGAGATGGAGATTCATAGCTTTACAACTAGTTTAGAGCCATATTACTTCTGGTTAATCGATTTTTTAAAAAAATTAGGATATAAAGTTGAAAAACATAAAGAGCAAATCGCTGCAAGTGTTGTTTCACAATTTTTTGGAGAGATGTCTGCAAGAAGACAATATCTTGAAAAAAGAGGCATGGAAATACTTGCAACAATAAATACTGTTGTTAAATCTATTGTTAATTTGCTTTATGATTTAAGGGAATTTGATAGAAGATTAGAGGTTTATAAAGACTTGCATAGCCCAAATCCAAAAACAAGAGAAGCAGCAAGATTAACATTGAAAAGAATATGGATGGATGAAGTAGATGTTAGAAAAGGTGCGGCATCTATTAACTCCATGACTGCGCAAAGAGGATTAGAATTTACAACACTTAGAGATGCATTTATGCTTGCAAATAGTCCAGAAGAAGTTGACAAGATGGATTTAAACGATAGGGTAAAAAGGATTTTAAAAGGAAGAATAGAGGAGTACTTAAAATGGGAAAAAGAAAGCGAAAAAGAATTAGAACAAAGAAGAAAAATTGAACTTGCATATCTTAAATCGCAAGTTGAAGCTTTAAGATTATATTCTGTTTGGGCAAAGCCATATCTTAAAGCAGCTCAAATGCTTCAGTTTAAAGAACCAAATATAAGAGACCCAGAACTTGTTCAAGCTTTTGACCAAAATGTAATTGAAATTGTTGTAAGAGGAACCAAAAAATATTATCTTCATGAGTTTAAAAGACCATTTGGTTTGCCAAAGAAGTATTCTCCACCAACAATGAAGCCAACTAAGACTCCTTCATTAGTTGAACCAAAAGTTTATTCTGAAGAAGAGATGGGTGCTATGAAAGCTGAAAAAGGTGGTCCTTATGCTTTGTCTGTGATTGAACTTAGATTTACATATAGAACAAAACCAGCTGTTGTTGCACAAGCCCAAACAGGTGGCTCCTACAGACAAATGGGTAAGTTAAATATTGAATTCATAGGTTATGCAATGACGCAAGAAGAATATGATGCTTTAAAGAAACAAGAAGAATATGAAGCAATGAAATTCATAGAGGGCTTAACAACAGAATCTCTTGAAGCAATGAGAGAAGAGCTAGAAAAGTATTTAAAAGAAATTGAAGATCTTGAGAAAAAAGAAGAAAAAAAGAAAAGAGAACCAATTCTTGACAAGTTTTTAAAAGGCAAAACCAGCAGTGGGAAAAAGGGACTGCTTTCTTTGTTTTCAACATCAAAAGTGTTGGAAAGAAAAGTAAAACAACTTGTAATAAAAGAAACAGCGGATAGGTTGTTTACATTATATGACATATTTAAGAAAGCTCATAGGTTCAAATCATTCCCGTATTTCCCAGAATACAAAGCTGTACCACACACAATTACAAAACCACCAAAACCAGTCAAGTTCTGATAAAAAATGAAACTTGATTTTGAACTTATTGAAGAGGAACTTAATAAAATAGATGATGTAAAAGGTAAGATAAAATTTTTAGAAAAACTTATTTTTAAAACTAAAGATAAGAAGGCAAAAGAAAAGTTAATTAAGATGCTTAAGGAAATTGAGCATCTTGAGAAAAAGCGGCTTTCTTTTGAAAAAATTCATGAAGAAGAGGAAGAAGAAAGCCAAATTGAAAAAATTGTTATGCAAAGAGCAGCACCACCAGAAATACATCTTGAAGAATTAAAAGAATATTTTGTTGAATTACCTTCAGAAATAACAGAGATTCCAATTTCAATTGAAGAAGAAATTAAATCAAGTGCTTACATGGAAAAAGAAGAATATAGAAAAATATCTCAGCCAACATATATCCCACTTGAATCAGAAACAACATATCAAAGAATTCAAACAGCAATACCAATAGAAGCAGAAATTCAAGGTGGAATTGATGTTTCAAAGCCTTTTGTTAATATTGATTTTGAAGCAACAAAACCAGATGAAACACCAGAAGAATTAACAGTAGAGTATAAAAGGGAGGAATACCTTACTAAGTTTATAGAAAGAGAAAAGAAAGAAAAAGAAGAATATTTGAGAAGAACGTTAATGGGTGTGTAAAATGTATGACAATTTAAGATTTGAATATGCTCATTTTAATTCTCTTGATTTTGGTAGCTATGGCCTTGGAGCAAGTGTTACACCAATGGGTTCCCAACTTATGACAACAAATACTGCAATAAATTGGGGTTTGCAAAATTTAGAAGTAAACCTTGGAACACAAATGAGTTTTCAACAAGCAGGACACTTAGCACAACTTGGAAAAATTGAAAGAGAGGAATTGATAAGACTTGCAAAACTAAACAAGGTTAATTTGTCTGTTCATGCTCCACTTTTATGTCCAGCAGGAGGACAAGGTAATGCTATTTCTGAAATAGCAAGAGTAAAAGCAGTGCAAGAGTTTGAACAAACATTGGATTTTGTTGACCAGATTGGAAGAAGCATGAACAAAAAACATGTTCCAGTAGTTATTCATGCTGTTAATGCAGTTCCTGGTAACCCAATGCCAGATAAGTATATGTATGTAATAAATAGAGATAGTGGAGAGATAGTACCAATAGAAGCAAAAGAAGTTGCATATGATAAAAGTTATCTTGAAGGCATGGGGTTAAAAGAAGGTGTTGATTTTAAACCTATTCCAGGAAAGCCAGGACATTATGAACTTCTTCCACAAGGAAGGTTAAAAATGTACAACAAAAGAATGGTTGATAATTTAAGGTATCAAGAAGCTCACACAGCATATTGGAGAAAGCACTATGAAGAGCAACTTAAGGCAGTTGGTATCCAACTTGCTGAACTTGAAAGAAATCCAAAAAAGGTTGAAAAAGAACTTATTGATAAAGGAAGATTAGATTTGCTTGAGGTTGCAAGGATGTATAGAGCAATAAAAGAGGAAGAGGAGCAGCATAAAGCAGAAATGAGACATTTGTTAAGAAAATATACTGATGAAAAAGGCAATCTTAGGATTTTAGATTCACCAGATAATGTTGCAAAGGAACAAATTAAGAAGACATTTGTTGAGCTTGGGTTAAAAGCTTATGAAAAAAAGAGCCAGCCAATGATTGTAATTGAAAACTTTTATCCAGAGCATGCATTAAGCAATCCAGAAAAACTTGCAGAAGCAGTAAAAGAAATAAGGCAATCTTTAGCAGAAGAATTAGTTAGAAAAAAAGGACTTTCAAGAGATGCAGCAAGAAAAGTAGCAAATGAATTGATTGGGATAACTCTTGATATAGGGCATTTAAATCTCTTTAAGAAATACATTAATCCAAAAACAGGTAAGCTCTACAGTGATAAAGAGATATTAGAATGGGTAAAAAAGGTTTATCCATATATTAAGCATGTTCATATTACAGATAACTTTGGTGATATTGATGCCCATCTACCAATTGGGTGGGGAACTGCACCAATAAAAGAAGCAATAGAAATTCTTCGAAAAAAAGGTTGGAAAGGAAGAGCAATACTTGAAACATTTGGAGCAATACCTTATGGACAGCAAGCATTTGGTGTTGCACAATCTCTTTATCAAATGGGTGTGCCTCTTGTTCCTGGAGGACCATCATGGGACATGGCTTTTGGCACATATTTCCAAACAGGTTATGCTTTTACAACAGGACCAATTTTACCTGATGTGAATTTCCAAACATATGGTGTTGGATTTTCAGGTTTACCTTATGCAACTGGGGCGCAAATTGGTGGACAAAAACCAGGTGAAAGATTTGCTGGTACGCCAATGAGTTAAAAATATATTTAATAAAATATTTAAAAAGGTGAGGTGAGCAAATGGTTGTGCACAGAAAATTAACACACGAAGAAAAAGAAAAACTTGTTGGGGAAGCTTATAAAATCGGTTATAAATTTGCGAAAGATGTTTTCGAACTTTTTCCTGGAATAATAAAATCAGTTGTTTTATTTGGCTCTATAGCAAAAGCTGTTCCTGAAAAAGGAAGCGATATAGATATACTGATAATTGTTGATGATACCTCTGTAGCACCAACGAGAAAATTCATTGATTGGTATAACTTAGAGCTTGCAAAGTTAATTAGAAAAAGTGACCCGCGCTTACATGTTACAACAGTAACACTAACAACGTTTTGGGAAAACATCCTTGTTGGAGAACCTGTTGCAATAAATGTTCTTAGATATGGTGTACCTTTAATTGATACTGGGTACTTTGAACCTTTACAATTTTTGTTAGCAGCTGGAAGAATTCGTCCAAGCAAAGAAGCAATTTACAATGCTTTAACAAGAGCTCCATGGCATTTAACAAGAGCAAATTCAAGAATTCTTGCTGGATTAGTTGATTTGTATTGGGTGATGATTGACTCTGCTCATGCTGCATTAATGGCATATGGAAAGGTTCCACCATCTCCAGAGCACATTGAAAAAATGCTAATGGATACATTTGTATCAAAAAAACTTCTTGCAAAAAAATATGTTAATTACTACAGAGAAATTTGGAAAACAGCAAAAGCAATTGTTCATGGAGAGATTTTAAGGGGTAATGGTGTTGATTTTGATAGATATAGGGAAATGGCAGAAGATTTTGAAGGAAAGATGAGAGAATTAGTAAAAAGAAAAGAAGAATCAAGCTCCAGCGTTTAGTTTACCCATGTACGGAAGCATTAATGCTTCAATTAATTTTCCTTCTTGCCCAAGTTTCAAAAGCGCTCCTCTTTTTTCATTTATTCCATAGATTGTTTGCAATGCTTTTTTGTACGATTCAAATTCAAGTGCTTTTCCAGTGTTGATTGCGTAGTCTGAGACACCTTTAAAGTACTCTTTGAACTTATCTTTGTTTTGTTCAGCGTATGGGTCAACTTCGTTTCTCATATATGTTATTGTATAGAATATTTTACCATTTTGTGTTGCTTTTGCATCAGTCCAAACATCTGCAAATAATTCAACAAGTTGTTCAATTACTTTGTCATCCATTAATTCTCCAAGTATGCCTTTTTCTTTAAGTGCTTTAAAATGTCTTTTTGCAAATGACTCTGCAATTTTTCTTGCTTCTTCATCTGATATTTTTCCATCTGTTATTTGTTCAAGTTTGCTTTTTATTTCTTCATGCTTTGCATCATTTAATGCACCATAGCCAATTTGTTTTCCAAGCTCTTCAATTTCTGGGATTATGTTAACATATGCTGCGCCTGGTGACAATGCTTGTGATATTCTGTCCCAAATTGTTTCTAAAAATGTTGGAAGTCCTTTGTATGTTGGACCACCATTTAAAACTGTAATCAATCTTGAATATATTGACTTTAATTTCTCTTTATCTTGAAATATCTCTTGAGGCAAACTTATTGTTTGTCCTGTTTTTTCATCGTATGCGCCCAAGAAATAATTTAATGTTTTGTAAATTTCTGGCATTGCTTCTTGTGCATTTGGGCCATCAAGTTTATCAAGTAAAGATGCTTGTGCAAACCCTTTTTCAATTAATTCTAAGTAATTCCTGAATCCAGCATCTATTTGATTTTGAAATATAATTTGTTGGTTTGGTTGGTTATCCATTTACCACCACCAAGTAGTTATATAACTTAATCATTTATAAACCTTTCGGTTTTGACATAGGAAACGCTTTTAAATACGGAATATGTTGAATGTTTATAAAAAGTGTGGTGAAAACATGGCAAAGGCAAAGAAATCATCAAAAAAAACTAAACAAACAAAAGCAATTGAACAAGCAAAAAAACAAATTGTTGAAAGATTAATGAAAGAAAAAGGGCTTTCAAAAAAAGAAGCTGAAGAAATTGCAAATAAATTAATTGCTCAAGCTCCACGCGGAGAAACTCCAATTCTTAAGATTCTTGAGCAGTTTTTAAATAAAAAAGATGCAAAAGCAGTTGAGCAATATATAGCAGCTGTTGTTGGAAAATTTGGCAGATATATTAAATCAATTGTTTTATGGGGGAGCAAAAAGACAAAGATTACAATGAGTAAAAAAACACATGATATTGATATCGCTATAATTGTTGATGATACAGATGTAAGAAGAATGACAAGGCCAGAATTAAAAGACAAACTTTTTCAAAGGCTTTTAGAATTAGCTTATCCAATTTCAAAGAAGATTCACCCACAACCATATTTATTAACAGAATTTTGGCAATACACAATGGAAGGTAATCCTGTTATTTACAATGTTTTAAGAGATGGGGTTATCTTATACGATACTGGGTTCTTTTTGCCAATACAGATGTTAATGAAAATGGGACACATAAAACCAAGCAAAGAAGCAATTGATAAACACATCTATGTTGCAACAGAATTAATTAAGCTTGCAGAAAATACCATGCTAACAAAATTAACATATGATTTAGAACAAGCAGTTGTTTCAAGTGCTCAAGCTGTTCTCATGGAATTAGGATATAGGCCGCCAGCGCCAAATGAGATTGCTAAATTTGTTAAAGAGGTTCTTGTTGAAAAAGAAAAGCTTGTACCAGAAAAGTATGCAAAGATTGCTGAAACAATAGTTAAGAATTACAAAGACATCGAACATAAAGAGAAAAAAGCATATTCTGGAAAAGAATGGGATGAGCATTTAAAGATGACAAAAGAATTTGTAAAGAAAATGGAGCAGTTGCTTAAAAAGATACGTTCAGAAAAAGGAGAAACCTTCTTGTTTGAAGCTGTTGAAAAAAAGAAAAAAGAATTAAAGGTTCAAAGGCCAACAGACATAGAGCTTGAAAGAGGAGAAAAACCACAAGAAAAAGCAGAAGAGCTTATAAGAAAAGAGCTTGCACAAAGATAGTAAGATTTAAAAACAAAAACAAAGTGGGTGTTTGATATGGAAGCTATTATAACAAGTTACAGAAGAAGTAGGCATAGGCAATATCCAAATCAAATTTTAATTAAAGCAGATGGTATTGGATATACAAAAGCGCATGCATTTCTTGGAAAAAAGGTTATTGTGCAAGTATCAAAAAATAAGAAATTCATTGGAAAGATTGTAGCACTTCATGGGAAAAAAGGTGTTGTGAGAGCAAGGTTCAAGAAAGGACTTCCAGGACAAGTAATTGGAAAAAAATGTGAAATCCAAGATTAACATGGAATGCGTTTTTTGTAAGATTTACAAAGAAAACAAAGACGTTATATATGAAAATAAATATTTCTTTGCTCAATTTGATAAATTTCCTGTTTCTCCAGGTCATGCAGAGATTATTCCAAAGAGACATGTTGCTTCTTTGTTTGAATTATCAGATGAAGAATGGAAATATTTAAAATCAGCACTTGTAGATGTAAAAGAAATTATTGAAAAAAGTGATTTAAAAAAGGTTTATGAGGGGTTTTTAAAAAAATCCAATTAATGAAAAATCTAAGTGGTTTTTGGAAGAAATGCTTAAAAGTCCTTTTATTAATAAAAAGCCTGATGGATATAACATAGGAGTAAATGAAGGAAAAGCTGCAGGAAGAACAATTCATCATTTACACATCCACATCATACCAAGATTCTTTGGAGATGTGGATAATCCTGTTGGTGGAGTTAGGCATGTTATCCCAAAGTATGGAAATTACAAAGATTAAGCACCAATGTATTCTAACAAGCCAGAGATAATAAGTAATATGGCAATTGGCCATATTATAAATTTCGGAAGCCAGCATAAGTTATAAATTAACATAATAGCGCCAATGATTTGCACACTTCCAAGCACCAAATCGACTGGATTCATAAGCAAAACTCAAACAAAAAGGATTTAAAAATCTTTTTAAGTGTAAAGCGCTTATAAAATTTCATGAGATGCATTTATTGTGGGAGTTATAATATCAAACCATACAAAAAAGAAGGGTTTTCGCTTTCTAACTTGCTTTTCGGCAAACAATCAACAGGTATTTATGAGTGTTTAGATTGCGGTGGAAGATTTGGATTAAAGGGATAAAATGGATGACGAGATAAAAGCACTTCTTAAGAAAGAAGATTTAATTAATTTTTATGAAAATCTAAAATCAAACAAAGAAGTAAAAACATTAATTAAGCAAGCAAATAATGTTTCAATTGGAAGATTGGGATTAAATGACCATGGAGAAATGCATTCTAAGATAACAACAAGGAATGCCTTGAAGATTTTAAGTCTTCTAAAAAAATCAACAATTATGAAAGAAAAAATTGGAAACGAAGATGATGCAAAAATGGCTGTAATGCTTTCAGCTTATCTTCATGACATTGGAATCTCAATAAATAGGGAGAATCACGAGCTTTTTTCTGTTATTCTTGCAAAGCCAATTGCTGAAAAGCTTTTAATTGATTATTACAAAGAATCAAAAAAAGCATATGCAATTTTACCAGTCGTTCTTGAAGGAATCCTTTGTCATATGGGTAATTACAAGCCAACAAGCGTAGAAGCTGGAATTATTTCCATTGCTGATGGTTGTGATATGACAAAAGGAAGAGCAAGGATTTCTTTTACAATAGGAGATAGAAGCATACATGAATACTCTGCAATGGCGATTGATGAGGTTAACATTAAGAAAGGAAAAGAAAAACCAGTTGAGATTGAGATTAAGATGAGTAGTGCTGCTGGTGTTTTTCAGGTTCAAGAAATTTTGCTTAAGAAAATAAAAAATTCTGGATTAAAAAAATATGTAGCTGTTGTATCAAAAGTAAAGGAAAGGGGAAAAAGCTATAAAGATGTTTATTAATCACCAAGCTCTTTTTTTATTTCTCTTGCAACACTTTCATCAATTGTTTGCAGAATTATTTCAACTGATTCTGGATGAAGTTTTTTCATTTTTTTAACAAATCTATCAATTGGTGTTGTTAATGCATTTGTGCCAACTCTTTTGTTTTCTGGATTTGTATACTCATAAACAAGTTTAAGCTCAAATGTATTTGGGTCTTGCTTATAAACTAATAATCCAAGTAAGTTATTATACCAATATTCAGCAACCTCTTTTCTGTCTTTTGTGAAATGACTAATTCTATGAAATGTCCCAATTGTTTCTATTTCTCCTTCTTCAACAGCACAAGTTGCATGCCCATGTTCCTCATCCCACATAGCATATAAATATGCATTATGTCCATTTCTATTTAAGCCGCAAAGCAAAAAGCGAGCTATATCATCGCAGTCTCCAATAAATCTTCCAAACGTATCTCTCCTTGTATATGTCTCCTTTGGTGTTTGCCATTTTTCAACAGGGTCTGGTTCATAATTCCATCTCCAGATAGAAATACTTCCAGCTTTAGATGTTGATGAAATTGATTTCATAAAAGTGTCAAAATCTGGTGTTCTATGCAAATCAAATCTCCATAGATATGCAAACCAATCATAAACAAAATTGCCTAAAGCAGAAATATCTCTTTGAACATCTTGGGTTTCTACATAATTTTCCTGCGCTATTTTTGCATTGCTATATCTCCTAATGATATATTCTAACACATGAGCCTCATATGAATTAAAACTTTCAAATGCTTTTTTAACAGCATATCTTTTGAAAACACCATCAACTTTGTTAATTTCACTTTCGAACATTTCCTCTATATCTGACAATATGTCTTCCATAATTAAATAAACAAGTTGCATGTATATAAATTTAACTATTTTAAAGTGGCAACTTTCTTGAAAATAAAAGAAATGCTGTGTGCCCAAGAATCACATTCAAGGGTCTTGTTGCTTTTCCAACTTTCCAGTCTCTTTCAATTACTTCGCAAACTTTGAACACCTTAAAAGAAGAATTTTCAAGAGCATCTACAGCTTTAATTATTTGATTAATTGTGGGAACATATATAACTAAAAATCCTCCAATTTTCAAAGCTTTTTCTATTTGCTTTATATATTCCCATGGATTTGGCAAATCAAGAACAACCATGTCCAAGTTCTTTTCAGATATGTTTGAAATATCTTTATTCTTAAAAACAACAAATTTAGAAAGCCCAAATTTTTCAACATTTTCTTTAGCTATCTTCAAAAAATCTTTCCTTTTTTCATAAGAATAAACCTTGCCTTTTGGCTTTACGAGATTTGCAAGATAACACGTTAATGCACCACTTCCGCTTCCAGCTTCTGCAATCTTCCAGCCAGAACTAACACCAGTGTAAGCAGAAATAATTCCAGCATCTTTTAATGTTATTATTTGTGGTCCTCTTTTTATTCTTTCAAATAAATCAACAAAGCTTGGTTCAATAACAAGAAATTTTTTTCCAATGTTTGTTTTAACAACTTTTCCATGCAAAAGCTTTTGCTTTTTAACAACACCTTGATGCGTGTGTATTTCTTTATTTTCTTTTACTAAAATTTTTCTTCCTTCTTCATCAATGAGCAATTTCATAGAAAAAACAAATGCTTACTAAGTTAAATTAATTGCGCTAAAAAAATAAAAAAGAAAATTACTTCATACCTTCGCTTGGCTCTGTTGGTCCGCCTCCTTCACATGCACGCAATGTTGGGCAAAGGATTTTGTCTACTGACTTCAATGCAAAGTATTGCTCACATGAATAGATTGGTATTGCTACCTCTTTTTTGTCTGGTAGATTTAAGCCAGTAACATAGCAGTAACCAAGCGGCTCTCTTATTCTTTCTTTTATCACGTACCCTGTCATTTGAACTAACCCAAATACTGCAACAATTGCTACAATTGCAATAACAGCCAAGGCAATTACTAAAGTGTTTTCAGCCATTTGATATCTACCTCCATTGATTAGAAAAACATAATCTATTATAAAGTTTTTGAGGATAAGCTTTTAATTAATGATATTTTAAGAAAAAACATGGATATTTTGTTTATTCCAGTAAAGTATAAGAAAAGATTATCAAATGATTTTATGGAAAAGGTAGCTGAAATTCCTTGTAGAAACATGGGTATTTTTACAACAATCCAATTTATAGAACAACTTAAGGAGCTTGAAGATTTTTTAAAGAAAAAAGGTAAAAAAGTGTTTGTTGGAGAACCAGCTTATCGCGCAATAGAAAAAGGGCAAGTTCTTGGTTGTGATATAACATCTCCATTGTCAATTTCAAAAGATGTTGATTGTTATGTTTATTTAGGAAGTGGATATTTTCATTCAATTTCTGTTGGTTTGGAAACAAATAAACCAATTTATCAAGCTAATCCCATAACACAAGTTGTAAGTAAGTTAAGTGAAAAAGAAATAAATAGATATAAAAAGTTAAGAGAAGATGCTATTTCAAAAGCAAAAAAAGCAAAAGTTTATGGCATTCTTGTTTGCACAAAACCAGGGCAATATAATTTAGAATTAGCAAAGAGAATTAAGAAAAAAATTGAAGAAAAAGGAAAGAAAGCATATATCTTTATGTTTGAAACACTTTCACCAGAATCACTTTTAGACTTCCCAGACATTGAAGCGTGGATTAACACTGCTTGTCCAAGAATTGCAATTGATGATATAGAAAGGTTTGACAAGCCAATTGTTAATCCAAATGATTTAAATATGTAAGAAAGTAAAATGGTAAAACTTGGACAGCATTTTTTAAAAAGTGAAGAATTATTAAAGGAAATAGCAGATTACTTAGAGATAACAAAAGATGATGTTGTTCTTGAGATTGGCGCTGGTGATGGAAGATTAACAAAGTACTTAACAAGTGCAAAAAAGGTTTATGCAATTGAAATTGATAAGAAACTTTTTTTAAAACTTAAGAAAAAAATGAAAGAATTCTCAAATGTTGAAGTCATAAACAAAGATGTGTTGGATTATGAATTTCCAAAAGAAGTAAATAAAATAGTGGGGAACCTGCCTTATGAAATCTCGTCTGCAATTACTGAAAAAATTTTGCTTTTCCTTAATTCGCAGCTTCATAAAGGTGTTAAAGATTTATTTGCAGTTCTAATGTATCAACGTGAGTTTGCAGAAAGAATGACTGCATTTCCTGGCTTAAGGGATTACTCTCGGCTTTCTGTGTTGGTAAACTACTATGCTGATTGTCAGATAATAAAGTATATACCAAAAACAGCTTTTAGACCAGCGCCGAAAGTTGAATCAGCACTTGTGAAACTTATTCCAAAAGATGTTAAAAGAGATGACTTGCTTTTTTATGTTGCTAAAATTCTTTTCATGCACAAAAACAAAAAAGTCATTAATGCACTTATTGATTCAAGACATTTTTTAAAAGAAAAAGATAAAAACAAACTTAGAAAGATTCTAGCAAAGTCGCTTGGCAAACTGGGTGAAAAAAAGGTTTTTTACTTAGAAATAGATGAAATAATGCTTATAAAACAAAAAATTAAAGATTTACTTCAAAATAATTGACTAATTCTTCAATGTTTTTATTAACAACCCCTCCTCTGGGCTTTAAGTGAATTTTGCCAAGATGATACTCACCAATGTGTTTGCCGTTTCTGTAAAATATCATAAACCTATCAACTAATGATTTAAACAAACCTTTTTTTATAATTCTATCAGCATAAACAGTATATTCTCCTATTCCTTTAATTTCACAAGAAACAACTAAGTCCCCTTTTCTATACCATCTTCTTTTTATTGCAATTTTACTTACTGCTTCATCTAATTCTTTCACTAGATTATAAACTTCTATGATATAATCAATGTATAAATGCTCGCATACCACCTTTATAACCACCTTTTTCAACATAAGGTGTGTGCGCTGCAGACATTTGATATTTTCTTAATGTTTCATAAACTTCTTCATCTCTAATTGAACCAGCTGGACTAAGAACAGCTGATACACGATTCTCATGCAACACATCAATTGAATCTGGAAAAGGAAAAAATGCATCTGAAACAGCAACGCTCCCTTCTGCTCCACCATGGTGTTGATTTGCTCTGCGACATGCAATATACGCAGCATCAACCCTACTTTGTTGTCCTGCACCAATCCCTATAGTTGCTTTGTTCTTAACAAGTAAAACAGTATTTGACCTTGTTCTTCTTGCTATTTTCCATCCAAAAAGCATATCTTCGATTTGTTCATATGTTGGTTTCTTAATTTCTTTATCATCAAGATAAATTAAATCATTTTGGGTTAAATTGGAAAAATCAAATTCTTGAATTAAAAACCCACCAGTGATTGCTCTAATGTCATATCCAATACAATCTGGCATTTCTGTGTTTGTTTTAAGTATTCTTAAATTCTTTTTCTTGCATAAGGTTTCAAGAGCATCATCATCGTAGTCTGGCGCAATTAAAACTTCTAAGAATTTTTTATCAACAATGTAGTTTGCAAGTTCTTTGTCAACTTTGCGATTTACACCAGCAACACCACCAAATGCACTTAATGGGTCAGAGTTCCAAGCTTTTTTATAAGCATCAAAAATGTTTTCTGCTTGTGCAGCACCAGATGGAATTACATGTTTAAAAACAGTTGCTGCTGGTTCTTCAAATTGCCAAAGCATTTTAAGAACACCATCTGCATCAAGCCAGTTGTTGAAAGACATTGGTTTGCCATTAAGCTGCTCTGCTCTTGTAATTGGAAAGATTTTTTCTAAGCTAATCCCACTTGCTTCTTCAATTTCATAGATAGCTGCATCTTGTTGTGGGTTTTCTCCATATCTTGGATTTCCAACTTTTTTAAGAGTTATAACAATCTCTTCTGGAAATTCCATAAACAACACCTAAGTTTTTCTATAATTTATTGGTTCTTTTTCTAAAGTAACAGATGGATGCCCTTCTATTGCACCGCTTTTTGAAACCTTTCTTAAAACAGCGTTTTCATGAAATTCTTCTATTGTTCTTGAATTCGTTGCAGCCATTGCTTTTTTTAATGCCTCCCTCATTTGATTGATAACATCTGATAAAGAGCCAGCATAATCAACATAACCTTCAACTCCTTGGGGAAAAACATGTAGATAATCAATTGGCTTATCCAAAAATTCAAGATATCTTAGTCTTCCACCACCTGCCTTATTCTTTAATGCTCTTTCAGAAGCCATTCCAAAATATTTTTTGTATAACCTTCCATGCAAAGATACTAATTCGCCAGGAGCTTCTTGAGTTCCAGCAAACAATCTACCCATCATAACAGTGCTCGCTCCAGCTGCTATTGCTTTCGCTATATCACCATAGTATTTAATACCTCCATCAGCAATTATTGGAATGCCATAATCTCGTGCAACTTCTGCTGTTTCTAAAATTGCAGATATTTGTGGTAGTCCTATTCCAACAACAACTCTTGTTGTACAAATAGAACCAGGACCTATACCAACTCTTAGAGCATCTGCTTCAGCAGAATATAAATCTTCAACAGCTTCTTTTGTTACAATGTTGCCACCTACAACAGGAATGTCATAATCTTTTTTTACTCTTTTAACTGTTTCTTTTACTTTTGTTAAATATTCTTTGGATTTAATTTGATAAAGAACATCCAATAGATTCTTACAATGTCCATGAGAGATGTCAATTACAATTGCATCAACCTCTGCTTCGTAAAGCTTTGCAACTCTTTCCAATTCTTTTTCTCCAACACCTATTGCAGCACCAACCATTAATCTTCCTTTTTTATCTCTTGTAGCATATGGGAACTTATCTCTTTTTTTTATGTCTGTTTCTGTAATTAAACCTTTTATTTTCTTGCTATTTCTTCTTCTTGTTACAACAACACATCCAACTCTATAATCCCTCATAGCTTCTATTGCCATCTCTCTTAATTTATCATCATTTTTAACATAAGGGATTGTTACAACATCCTTTACCATTATATCCTCAACCAATTCATCAAGACTTCTCCACCTAACATCTTTGTCTGTAACAATTCCAACGAGATTGTTATTTTCATCAACAACAGGAAATGTAGAATACCCATATTTTT
Source organism: Nanobdellota archaeon (assembly GCA_021163365.1). GTDB lineage: Archaea > Nanobdellota > Nanobdellia > CSSed11-243R1 > CSSed11-243R1 > JAGGWW01. Next base: position 23,866 of record JAGGWW010000007.1, on the reverse strand, counting down.
CTCGTAATGATAAAACTTCTTTAACTTTAGTTGGATAAAAACTTCCCTTTCTCTTTTTCCTTGCTTTCACAACAGTTGGGTTTTCAATTAAAAAAGCCTCATATCTCTTAACCTGTTTTACCTGCTGTACTTGTTCTGTTGGAGTTAGATTACGATGAATAAATCCAAACCCACCATTTTGAGCAATTGCTATTGCTAATTTGTATTCTGTAACAGACTCCATTGGAGAGCTTACAAAAGGTGTGTGCAATTTTATTTTCTTAGTAAGATATGAAGAAACATCTGGTTCATGTGGCAAAACCTCTGTATATGTTGGAAGGATTACAACATCATCAAAAGTAAGAGCTTCATTTAAGTCCAGTTTTTTATCAACCCAACCCATAATATTGTAACTACATAGTAGCTATATAAAGTTTTTGAATGTGCGTTTTTATTTGTTTTTCATGAAAAAAATTCCAATTAGAAGTGTTTATGGTGAAACCTTTTGTCATGAAAGTGAAAGTATAGAAAAAGTAAAAAAAGCATTTGAATTGTTTTTTCCAAAGAAAGTAATCAAGCAAGAAACACAACCAGGTATGTATGGAACAAAGATAAAAATATTAAAAGCCAAGCTTGAAAAAAGAAAAGCAAGAGAGCTTTTCGAAAGAATATTAGATTCTTTAACAGACTTGGAAAAAAAGCAAATTCTTAATGAAATAAACCTTAGATTAAGTGATGAAGGAAAGCTTTATCTTCGCTTTGATAAACAAGATGCATTTAATGAAAAAATTTCATTAGCAGAAGAATCTGGAGACACAATTCAAATAGTTTTTTCACTTGAAGCATACCCAGCTACTAAAGTTAATTTTGTAAAAACTGCTAAAGAGCTTTTTACGAAAGGTTTATAATTACTTCACTACTTAATGATAGTAAGAAGTTAATTTAAGCAAATAAATTTTGATTAAATATGGTGTTAAAAATGTTTGAGAAAAAAACTGTTTTAGAAAGATATGAAGAGCAATTTAAAGTAAGTGAAATGCAAAACAAGCACATATTTTATGACTTATATGCACGTGTAGGAGACCCAGAAGAACTGCGTGGTTATGTTACAGAATTATTAAAAAGTTTGGACTGGAAAACATCTGTAAACGAACTTATGAAATTTGAAGAAGCAGAAGTCGAAGGCATGTTCAGGGGCGGAAGATTGAAGCCAATAAAAACAATTATGAAAGCATACAAGCAATTTAAAAAAGGTCCAAGATACCCGCTTATTTGGAAACTTCTTACACTAATTGGCATTGGCTTTTTAGTGTTTTACTTTTACACATTAATTGACACAGCAAGAGTTTGGAACTCAAACATGTTTTTATTTGGAAGCATTGCATGGTTTATTTTAGCAATACTTGTTTATTCAATAAAAGAAGTAGTCTCAATGGCAATATGGCTTAAGATTTCAGGAATATATAACATAGCTGATGAAAAAGCAGATGTTAGAGTTGTAATTGCTGGAGATGCTGATAAGAAGGATGCAGAAGCATTTAAAGTATTGGAAGAGGATGTTTCAGAGCTTTACAACTCTTTGATAAGAAGATATGTTAAGACACAGAAAAAACCAATTACAAAAACAGAAATAATCAAAGAGATAAAGCCAAAAAGAAACGCCTTAGCAGAGATTGCAAAAAGCTCAAAAGAGATTGAAAAAGACTTAGCTAACTTAGCAAAGCAGCTTGCAGCAGGAAAAATATCAGAAGAAGCATACAAAGAAGCAAAAAAAGACCTTGAAAGAAGAAAAGCAAAGTTAGAAACAATCTTGGACTTGCTTTCTGTTTAACCAACAAATAATTTGTATTTATCTTTTTCTTGTAATTCTTCCAATATTCTTCTTACAATGCTTTGCTTTGGGTCTGGAATAAGCTTAACTCTTTTCTTAATATCTTCAAATGACTCAAATGGCTTTTCCTTTCTTGCCTCAAGAATGTCCCACATATGTTTTTTACCAATTCCTGGCAAAATCTCAAGTGTGTGAAGTCTTGTAGAAATTGGTCCACATTTATTAAAGAACTCAACAAACTCTTTTTCTCTTTCTTCAACTAATTTGTTTATAACATTTTCAAGCTCCATTTTAGCTGTTTCTGTTAATTTATTAAAATGGATTCTTCCAGCAACATGATGAACTTTTTCTCTTTTTTCCGGCCCTATGTAAACTCTTTCTCCTGGTTTAAGAAATACACCCTTTCTTGGAACAACTTCAAGAAGGATTAAGTGCTTTTCACCAAGAACTTGAGCTATAGGAATTCTGTCTTTTGAATTCGCGTGCCCATGAGGTAGGAAATCCAGCACTATTCCATATTCCTCTCTTGGTGTTTGTTTTATCATAAAAATCACTTCTCATATTTTTTCACTATTTCCATTATTTTATTAAGCTCCTCATCTTTGAATGGTATTTGAGATTTTGCTAAAATAACTTTTAAATCCTCAACATCCTTTGGCATTAAATCAACGATTTTAACTATTTGGTCATCTTTTAGTTTCCTCATTTGTAATTCTGAAAGCTCTTTAATTAAAGCTTCTGCTTTTTTAACATCAAGCTTTGAAAATTTTTTTGCATGTTCATATGCAAGTTTTTGCTCATAATTCTTGTCCTTTATTTTGTCTAAAATTTCTTTTACTTTTGCTATTGGAATAAATTCCTCTTTGAGTATTTCATAATCAACATTCATAATAAACACCCTTTAAATCTTTTTAAGATGAATTGGAGCGCAAATTATTTGCTTTGTTTTTCTTCCATCTTTTACTTCAACAACATAGGATTTTCCCCTTTGTTCTATGACTACTCCGTGTTTTCCGAAAAATCTCTTATATGGCATTGCTTTATGATAAGCTGGTTCCACATCAATAACTACCTTATCGCCTATTTCAAATTTTTGTAAAGCCTTTCTAATGCTAATTTTTCCTTTTTCTCTTATTTTCTTCCTTAGCTTCCTTCTTGTGCCTATCCTAAACCCATGCGAACGTACTACCATGAAAATTTCAATAAAGGGGTAATATATAAAGGTTTAGTATATCTGTAACTTTTTATAAGTAGTAACAAATCAAAAGATTTATAAATTAAAATTGATTTATTATATTTTGATTTGGAGGGCGCTCCGCGTTCTCTACCTCATCAGCTTACCTCCGACTCGCCGCACCCTCCAAATCTTTTTTTAACTCCACAAATCAATTATGCCGCATGGTAATTTTCTAATGATCTTATATCCTTCAGGAACATCTGTTGCAACAATTCTATAAACACCTTTTAGCAATTCCTTTTTTTCTCCAAGCTTATCTTTTAATTCTTGCATTATGTCCTCCAATCCTTTTCCAGATTCTCCAAGCGGGAACATAAAGCACGAATAAACAGTTCCATCTCCTCCTACTCTTTCTTGCGGGCTAATTGGAAGTGCATCTGTTGAAAGCCCCCCAGTAGCAGCAACAGCATACAAGTGTTCTTCTAACATTGGTTCTACTCCAATTGCTTTTTTTGCTAATTCCAATTCTTTTTCAACATCTTTTCCTTTTGGTATTGCAATAAGAGCAAAATATGCTTCTTTCATTTTACCACCTCCTGAGAATATCACCAAAATATTCTTTTTAAATCTATTCCAAATTTTATGGGAAAAATTGCAAAAAATCGAAATATTTATATAATAGATGAAACATATGTTCTATTGTGGCTAAGATAGATGAAACTGATTTAAAGATATTACAGATTCTTAAAGAGCATGGTGACTACACAGTTAGACAAATTGCAAGAAAAATAGGAGTTCCACCAACAACAGTTCATAGAAGAATTAAAAAATTAAAACAAGAAGGAGTGATTAAAAAATTCACAATTGAATTAGATTATAAAAAATTAGAAAAAAATTTTGTAGCGTATGTACTTGTATCTGTAAATCTTCATCTATTAAAGCAAAAGAAAAAAACACAATATGATTTGGCAAAGGAGATTAGAAAATTTCACTTTGTTGAGAGGGTTGATATTGTTTCTGGTGGCGCAGATATTGTTGTTGTAATAAGAGTTAAAGATGTTGAAGAATTTGACAAAGTATTGCTTGGAAAACTACAGCTTTTAGAAGGCGTTGACAAAACCCAATCAATGATAGTGATTCATAGAGAATAGGTTCAAAGAATTTTGAAGTTTTAAAAACCTATTTAAAAACAGCTATCTTTTGTTATCATTATGGATAAATTTGTTGTTCTTTCTATGACAAAAGAAAGTAAAGAAATAGCAAGAGTGCTTTCAAATGAAACAGCAATTAAAATCCTAAATAAGCTCTCTGAAAAAAGAATGTCAGCAAGCGAAATAGCAAAAGAATTAAATCTTCCAATGTCAACAGTTCAATACAATCTTGACTTGCTAAAAGGTGTTAATTTAATAAAAGACACAGCATATAGGTATTCTGAAAAAGGTAAAAAGATACTTTATTATGAGCCAGCTAAGAAGCTAATAATACTTGCACCTGAAAAAGAAAAAGAATCCATTCTAAGTGTGCTTAAAAATAATTTTGTCATTCCTATAGCTCTTGGACTCTCAATATTTGCTGGGTTCTTGGGGCAGACACTCTTCACAAAACCAATTAAAAAGGCAGTAACAATGACAGGTGCAGAAGCTCCAACAGCAAGTGCTACAGCTGTTTATGAAACCACAAAAATAGCATTTTACCAGCAACCATGGTTCATTTTCTTTTTGGGAGCTGTTTTTACAACATTGATTTTTATAACAGCTTATTTAGTGAGGAAAAGATGAAAGGGCTAAAATTAAATGATATACTAAATCATTGTATTGGGAATGTCCAGATAAGAGAATATTTAAACATACTCGGCTATACATCAACAATTACGATTTTGGGGCTTTTGGCTGAAGATATTCTTTACAATTTTTTTATACATAAAGAAGCTGTTGTGTATGCTAGCATGTCAATGCATAATGAACATTACATAGAACTACCTCTTTTAGTTTACACTCTTTTATGGAACACCCAAAAAGGAGTCAAATATTTTCAGAGGACATTGAACAGATAAATATTTGTTGCTTGGCTTGTAATTGTGGGTTCTCTTTAGCTAATTGGAATCACACTCTATGAGTTACCTTTCAAATGTAAGTGTGTTGATAATATTTGTGAGAAGCATTTCTAAACTTCAATTTATTTTGAAGTTTACCTCTTCTTTATATACTTCCACAAGATTTAAGTCTTGGGTGATAAAAATGAGCAATCAAAAAATGTTTTACACAATTTTATTCGGAGCAATTGCCGTTGCTTTAATTTTTAGTCAGGCAAGCGCAGTTTGGTTTTCACAAGAACAAACATGGCAAAAGCTAGATGAAAACATAACAACAAAACCATTAACAGTGAGAGGAACAGCAACTTTATACGAAAATCCAGATGTTGTTTACATCTACATAACAGTTGAGACGCATTCTTTAAGCGCTAAAGATTCGCAACAAGAAAATGCAAATAAAATGCAATCAGTTAGGAATGCATTAAGAGGAATTGGGATAAGTGATATCAAAACAACAAATTACAATATTTATCCAGATATAAAATGGGAGAATGGAACAAGTAAAATAGTTGGATATAAGACAGTACACACAATAAGAATCAAGAGTAAGAATATAAACAATGCTGGAAAAATAATTGACACAGCAGTTAATGCAGGAGCAAATAGGGTAGATAGGGTAAGATTTGGGTTAAGCGACGAAAAACAAATCGAGTTAAGAAAAGAAGCATTAAAGCTTGCTGGACAAAACGCAAAAGAAAAAGCAGAAGCAATTGCACAAGGGCTTGGAATTGAAATTGTTGAAATAAAAAGTATACAAGAAGAAAGAATCAGTTACATCGGTTATGACATGCCAAGATATATGTTAGCAGGAGTAGCAACTGGCGCTCCAGCAGAAACAGAAATAACACCAGGAGAGATAAAGTTTTCTGCAACAGTCAGTGTAACTTTCGGCTTTATTTAATTTTTTATTTTTAAAGGTTGATTAAAATCTTCTTTCCCTATTAATTACTAATTGAACAAGGTCATTTATGTTTTTAATAGAAACATAATTGATGTTTTTGTAACTCCTCGCGATATCAGGTATCCCATTTGGATTCACCCAAAAAACCCAAACTTCGTTTCCTCTAGAACGTTGTGTGTTTAGCAAAGACAAAGTATCAACAAGGTTGTCCCATCCACCTCCCGGACTATCTGTAATAAGATACGTATCAACCCCTTTCTTTTTCCATAAAATATTTTCAACTTTGTCTAAATCCAGATGTGTGCTGCCATCTGGGTTTCTAACAAGTTTTCTATAAACTTCCATCTCATTGTTACTGTAATCAAAAACCTCTGTTGTTCCAGGTGAACCAAATGTTGCAACAGCAACATACCTATCGTTAAATAAATATTCCTTAGCTAAGAGCATGGCAGCAACAATTTGCGGCATTGGAAAGTTTCCTCTCATAGAGCTTGATGCATCAAGGATAATAAAAGCATTTGGTATATCCACTTCGTTTTTTTCATATATTAAACTTTCTTTGAACATCGGCTCAACAACTGTTGGGTCTCCTGGTAATTCGCCAGGTAAAACACCCAAACTATTTATTGGGTCAAATTCACCACCATTCCATTTTTTAAATCCATTGATTATATTTCCACTTTTCCCAAACTGGTGTTTTCCAACTATTTTAATCTCATATTTACTTAGTTCATTTTTATATCTCCACAAATCTAATTGTTCTCTTAATTCTGGCTTGTTATTAAAATACTCCTCTACAATTTTTGAATAATTCGGATAATCTCTTTTTACCTTGTCCATGATTTCTGGAATCTCATTTTCATCAAATTTTATCTTAGTCTTATGAAGGTCTTCGTCTTCAGGTTCTTTTACTAAATCTTCAAGGATTTTTCCAGCATTGTACAATATGTTAATAGCAGAGCCAAGCCTGTCATTTAAATCAAGTTCCCAATTTATTTTATCTAATTCTTCAATCTTTTTCTTTAAGTTCTTATCAAGTTCGTTTGGAGAAATACCAAAGTCATATCCTGTTTTATATGTAAGAAAAGCTAAGAAAACCTTGTTTATTGGAGAAATCTTTTCTGCACTCTTAACATCATCATGATAGTAATCCGCCAAGTCATCAATATAATCTCCTTGTCTTGCCATCTCTAAATTTGCGATTATATCATCAATATAGCTTAATAAAGTGCGTGCCTTATTTTTAAAATGTTTTCCCATAAAAATCTCAGCAATCAAAGCATCGTAAAAAGAATAACCCCAGTATCTATAATGAGTTATTTCGTGTGCTACAACACCTTTGTTTAATCCTTTTGTGTAAATAACATACTCTCCAGGAGAAAATTCTATAAAGTCTGGAGACTTAGCATCAGGAGGCACTAACTTTGTCCTTGGTGGTTGAAGTATATATTTCTCCCAAAAGTATTCTTTAACCTCATCGACTAATTCTTGATTCAAGCACCCCACCTTTGTAAGTCGCGCACGATTTCTTTAATAACAATGTGCATTTTTCTTGTATCAATTTGAACCTTTGAATCTTCCTCAATTTTTTCCATTATTTCTTTAAATTCATTTATTAAAACATCTCTTTCTCTATTGTAATCTGTTCTTAAGCTATTAATTACATATTTTGCCATAAACCATTTTTTCCCTTCTTCGCTTTTGTAAATACGCCCAGATATTTCTTCATTTTCATACTTTTGTTTTAAGAAGTCTAAACCATTTTGAGTAATGCTTATTTCTCTTGCAATAACATGAGGAAGCAATTCCCAAACAATGTTCTCAATTTCCTTTTCACTTATATTGTTTACATCGCGCCCCCTTGAATATATTAAGGATGGTATTAACTTCTTAATTGTTATTTCTGGCCTTTTGCTTGTATTTTTTAAATCCACATATCCAAGATATGGCTTTGCTCCAGTTTCATGTGAATTTGCATTTGTAAAGTAAATAGATGTGTAAACTACTGGGAACAAAGTTGTTTCAATTTTGTTTGAAAGTTTTTCTCTAATGCTGTTTATCTCATGTTTTATTTCATTTAATTCATCTGGAGAGATTGTGTTATACTTTTCTGCGTATTCCTTTCTAAGCTCATTCATGTTTCCCCTAACTTCTCCTAATGTTTTTTTATTATCAATAGCTTCAATGAACTTTTTGCAAAGTTCTTCATCTTCTCCACTACCAAGAATATCTTCAAGTTGTTCTCTTTTGTTACCTTTTAAATTAATATTTGAAACATATCTGGGCATTAAAAATATCCAAACACCAAATCTATCTGCAAGTTGTTCGCTTATTTGATAGGTTCCAGTTCCATTAACATTTACAGTGCCAATATATGCATCAAGAGCATTTCCCACAGGCATACCATTTACAATGTATTCTCTTCTCTCATCCAACATCGGAATGAGAATATTTTGAGTTCCTGAATCACCCCTGTTTACTTCATCTATAAGTCTTCCTGCAAAAACAAATGGTGTTTTTCTTAAAACATATTCATACTCTCCTTCTTCTCTTAACTTATCTAACTTTGGAGCTGCAAAAAGTGTTGTTGGATTTGTCACACTTCCTTGAAGAGTGGCTTCTCCAACAAATTTTGTTGGAAAAGAATAAAGAGCACTTATCACATTTATTGCTAATGTTGTTTTACCAGTACCTTTTTGTCCATATAACATTACATTTTCTTCAGAAAGCAAAGAAGCAAATATTAATTCAACAGGCTTTCTCTCACCATAGAAGTTTTCACCCACAATAGTAATAAGATTATTTAACTTTTCCCTTGTATCCATTCCTCACCACCAATCTATATCACTTATAAGTAGTAAATACTACTAAAGGACTGCTTATAAATCTTTCGCTTAAAGAAATAGAAAAAAGAAGATTACAAATCTTCTGGCCTCATTGTTTTTCTTCCATTTGCTTTTGTTCTTTCTGCTGCTTCATCAAGCAATTTTTCAACTTTTTTATTTAATGCTTCAATTAAATCTCCTGAAGAATTTAACCCTTTTGATTTCACATACTCCTTTACTTTCGAACCAACAACTAACATCTTATCACCATCCATTTTCTTAGAAAGAACTTATCACCAAAAAATAAAAAAGAAATGCAGCTGAGAAGATTACAAATCAGCTGCTCTAACTGTTTTTCTCTTGTTTGCTTTTGCTCTCATGCATGCTTTTTTAACCAAGTTCTCAACTTCTTTTGAAAGTGCTTTTATAAAATCTCCAGACATGTTACATTTTGCTTTTTTAATTACATTTCTTACTTTTGAGCCGACAACTAACAATTCAGCCATTTTAGCTTACCCCCTTTAACTAACTAAATTCATTGAGAAGCCTTCTTTTTATAAACTTTGCGAGACTTGATAGAAAAGTTTTAAAAGAGCAACTATGTGAAAATTTCCATGGAAGAAATGGGTGATGAAGATGGTAGTAACCTTAACAAAGGAAGGTTACACCAGAGTTGGAACCCATATTGCTTCAAATTTTTATGGTGTTTCTCAAGATAAAATAGATTATGTGGAAAATTTAAAACCAATTCTTGAAAGAGTTATAGAAAATGCGGATTTACATGCTGTTAACAGTGTTTATCATCAATTTGAGCCATATGGTGTTAGTGCAATGATTGTTCTTTCAGAATCCCACTTATCTATTCACACATGGCCGGAAAAAGGCGCTGCTTTAATTGATATATTTACATGTAGTATTGATGGCGGTGGGAATCATGAAGAAAAAGCAAACAAAGCTCTTGAGTTATTAATAGAAGAACTAAAGCCAAAAGAATATGAGTGTGAAACTTTACTACGTTAAACTTTTTAAAAACCCTTTAAGTGGGTCGCCACCACCAATTCTTGCATTTTTAATTTGAGTTAAATGAGGAACAATGTTTTTAACAAAATCCTCTCCGAACAAAACACCTCTTTTTGCCATTTCTCTTGCTATTTGTGGCAAGTCTTCATCTGTTATTGGTTTATGTTTGTAATTATCTCTTATAACATTCTCAAATAAGTTAACAGCCCATTCGCCATATCTTTGCTTTAAGTAATTAACTGCAGCAGAATATGCAGATGGAAAACTCACATAAGAGCGAGGATTAAATTTTTCTTGAACTTCAAATTGGTTGTGGTATGGTTTTAGCATATATCTTGCTCCTCTCTCATCCCAGGAGCACTAAATTATTTTAACAATTGAACTAACAAGCTCACTATCAATATTTTTAAGTATGAAAATAAATAATCCCCATGCTATTACAATACTTGGAAACATCTTTAGATTCCTGATTATGCTGCTTATTCTCATTATAAAAGTGCAATTGTACAATTAGGTTTATAAACCTTTTGCAGGAGATAATAGCAAATTTGTAACTAAAAAGTTAAAAAGGAAGCTTTGGGATTTTGCCTTTAAATCTCTTTGCAAGTTTTTGTATGTCCTTTCCTTTTAAACCTTTCATTAGTTTCTTTATTTGTTCATATTGTTTTAAAAGCTCCTTAACATCACTTACAGAAGTACCACTACCTTTTGCTATTCTTTCTATTCTGCTTGATTTAATTATCTCTGGATGCTCTAATTCTTCTTTTGTCATTGAATCCATTATAACCTTAAACTTCTTCAACTTATCTTGCTGAACACTTAACATCTCTTTTGGTATGCCAGCCATTCCAAAACCAGGAAGCATGTCAATTATTTTTGACAAAGGACCCATCTTTGACATAGCCTCAAGCTGTGCTTTAAAATCAAGTAAATTAAACTTTCCAGACATAATTCTCTTTTCAAGCTCTTTGTCTGGTGTTTTTTCTTCAGCAATTTCTTTTGCTTTTTCAAGAAGTGTTTCTATATCACCAAGTCCAAGAAGTCTTGAAACAAAACGCTTTGGTTCAAACTCCTCTAAATCATCTATTTTTTCACCAGTTCCTATAAATTTAATAGGTGCGCCAGCAATTGAACAAGCTGTTATTGCACCACCACCTTTTGCAGTACCATCCATTTTTGTTAAAACAACACCTGTGATGTTTAATGCGTTTTTAAAAGCAGTTGCCTGTTCTTTTGCACCTTGCCCAATATCAGCACCCTGAACAAGCAAAATCTCTTGAGGTTTTAATGCATTCTCAACAGCTTTTATTTCATCTATCATGTCTTGTTTTAAAGCATCTCTTCCAGAAGAATCAGCAATCACAATGTCGTATTTTTTAATCTCATTTTCATACTTTTTAATAATATTAACAGCATTTTTTTCATCTGGGTCTCCAAAAACATTTACATTTATTTGCTTTCCAAGTTGAACCAATTGCTCATAAGCAGCAGGCCTAAATGTATCAAGAGCTAAAAGACAAACATTGTAGCCTCTTTTTTTAAAAAACTTTGCAATCTTTGCAGCTGTTGTTGTTTTTCCATTTCCAAATAACCCAATTAGAAGAATCTTAAACGGCTTTTCAGTTATTTGAATTTTATGTCCTTTTTCACCAAGGATTTTAACAAGCTCTTCATAAACGATTTTTATTATGTACTCCTTTGCAACTTCTCCTTTTCCAATTTCTTCTTTTGCTCTTTTCTTAATATTTTCACTAATCTCAAAAACCAAATCAACTGCAACATCAGACTGTAAAAGAGCTCTTTGTATTTCGTTTACAAATTGGTTTAATGTTTTCTCATCTATAAATATCGCTTGAATAAACTTTTTCATACTTGATTTTAATGCTTCTGAAAGTTTGTTTAACACAACCTATGGAAAAAGACACTCATTTAAAAGATTTTTCTAATGTGTGATTTCATTGAATTTTTTCCTTACATTTTCTATTTCATTCAAGCTCAACTTCTCTAAGAAATCAAAAATTTCTGCACAAAATCTCTCAGCAATTTTAATTAAATTTAACACATCTGTCTCTGCTATTTTAAAATCAACATAGTATTGTTTGTCTATCCTTTCATCCTTAGCTTTCATTATTTCTGAATTATCTATACCAAAGAGTTCTCTTAAGAGAACAATAGATGCAGTATGATTTTCAGATTTAATCCCAACCTTATATAAAAGAGCAAGTAAAGAATAATACATACCTAATAAGCTAAAGAAATGGCTTCCTCAAGTTTTTTATTTTTCAATAGAAGTTTTGCAGAATCAATAAAACTTGATGATTTTTGCAAATACGCTTGTTTAACTTCTTCGCTTGGTTCAACAAGCTTTAATTTCCCTTCTTGCTTAAGTTTTCTCAAAAAATCCAATTTTTTCATAATAAAGCTCAACCCCTTTTATTATTACGTTGTTTTTTTCTATTTCTCTGATGAGTAGGTTTTTTCTGTCAAATCTTCCAATCTTTATACTTAATCTAGAGTCAATCTTTTGCAACTTTTCCTTTATACCTTTATCCCGCGTTTCTATAAATATATCAATATCGCTTTCTTTTCTTGCTGTTCTTCTTGCATGCGAACCAAAAAGAATTGCAAGTTTTATTCTCCTATCTTGTTTTATTTCTTGGAAAACCCTTCTTAGATATGGGTACTTCTTTAATATCTCTAAAAGTTTGTAATGCTCCACAATTAATATAAATTGAAAAGCCTCTATTGTTCTCTTTAAGAAATATACCTTGTTCCTTCCTTGCACCTTAAAATCAACAATGTTTTCTCTGTATAGTTCCTTGACCTTTCTTGCTATTGTTGTTTGATTTGTGTTTAACTCTTTTGCTAAACCCCTAATGTGATTGGCTTTTTTAAGCAAAGATTCCACAATCCTTACTTTGTAATTAATTTGTGACATATGTAACAATAATGTTACAAAATATTTAAATCTTTCTGTATATCCGAAATCTTTATAAACTGAATAGTAATGATAAAGGCAGGTGATTCAATTGGCAGAAAAATTAGACGCATTAAATAAAATAAAAGAAGAATACAGTGTGCTAGAAATAGCTGTGTTTAACCAAGAAGGTGTTGTTTTACACACAACGCAAGAAACAGATTTTATAATACCAAAAGAAGTTTATGCTTTAATTGGAAGTGCTATGTCCTTTATAGGATTAAATTACAATCAAACACCAGAAAAAGCAATATTAGAACTTGAAGACATTGGCTTTTTAATAAAACCAATTGACTCAAGAAGATATGTGATTGTTGAATACAAAAAAGACTTTAATACAAAGCCAGAGGATTGCGCAAGGAAAGTGGTATCACTTTATAAGTCTTTGAATTAGTTTTTCTTTGTCAAAAGGTTCTAAGTCTTTGTAATCTTGCCCAACACCTAAGAATAAAATTGGCTTTTCAGAAACATAGCTAACTGATAGAATTGCTCCACCTTTTTGGTCAACATCTGCTTTAGCAAGAATAGCTGCGTCAAAACCTATTTTTCCAAACTCTTTTGCTTGTTCAACAGCATCATTTCCAGTTAAAGCATCTGCTACAAAGATTGTGAAATCAGGTTTTGCAACTCTTTTTAACTTAGCAAGCTCATCCATAAGATTCTTTGAAGTATGCTGCCTTCCTGCTGAATCTATCAAAACACAATCAATGTTGTGCGCCCTTGCATAAGCAATAGCATCATATGCAACAGCTGCTGGGTCAGCTCCGTACTTATGTTTTATTACTTTTACTCCCAAATTCTTTGCATGCTTTTCTAACTGCTCAATTGAAGCTGCTCTAAATGTATCGCTTGCAGAAAGAACAACAGAATATCCCTTGTCTTGAAGCCATTTACAAAACTTAGCAAGAGATGTTGTTTTTCCAGTTCCATTTACTCCAAGAAACAAAAACTTTGTTGGCTCACCAATCCTTTTATTTTCTTCTATTTTATCAATTATTTTTTGCGGACTCATTTGAATTAAAATTTCTTCAAATGTTTGTTTTATTGTGTTCAAAATCTTTTCCTCAACTTTGCCTCTTTTAACTGGCTTATCAACAAGCTCTTCTTTAAGCTTTTCTTTTAAAAGTTGGATAACTTCATAAGCAACGTTTGCCTGAAGAAAGGAGATTTCAAGATTTTTAAAAAACTTTTCAAATTCTTCTTCTGAAAGCCTTTTTTCAAAAAGAAGTTTTGGTTTTTCTTTGGGTTTTTCCTTTTTTTCTTTTTTCTTAAATATTCTTTCAAGCAACTTTGGTTTCTTAACTTCCTCTTTTTTAATTTCTTCCTTAACCTCTACTTCTTTTTCCACTTCTTCTGTGATTTCTTCCTTGGTTTCTTCTTTAACTTCTTCTTCCTCTTCTTTAAACGCCTTCTTTATACCTTCAATTGATTGTTTCAGTTTCTTTTTTAAAAACTCAAACATATAAAATCACACAAATTTTTGTTTTTTAAGTATTTTCATTAGAAATACTTCATAAGCTCGTTTTCAATTAGTTTCTTTACCTCGTTTAATTCTTTTATTTGTTCGTTTATTATTTTCTTTGTTTCTTCAACTGTTCTATCAACAAGAACATTTGAACCAATGTTTACAATCACTTTTTGGTCATCTTCAAGCTTTGCTTTAACCAAAACACCAGAACCAAGTGGAACAAGAATCTCTTTGCCTTTTTGCCCTTTTACTTCATCTAAACTATCATTAAGAAACTCAAGCTCAGCTTTTTTTGATTCAATTTCAGCAAGCTGATTTTCAAGCTCTGCTATGTGTTTTTTAATTATTTCAGCTTCAAGCGCTTTCCTAAATTCTTCTTCTTCATTCATTTTAACTCCTCAACAGAATCTATCTGTATTGAATGCCTTTTGCACTTATATAATGAACCAAAAATTGTGTAAATCTTCTCAACAGCATGATTTTTATTATTTGCTTCTACATCTTTCTCAAACTTTTGCCTTTGTTCTCCTTTTTTTAGAGTTCCTTTAACAAGGAATCTCATTTCTTCTCACTCTTTTTTTCTTCTTTCTTTTTTTCTTTCTTTTGCTTTTTACTTTGCTTTTTAACACCAGCAAGGGTTACTTCAACAACATCTTTTTGTTTTTTTGCAACAACTTTTACTTTTGATGGCACTCTTTTGCCACCAAACTGCCATATGAATTCATTTACTTCTTTACTTATTTTAACTATGTCTGTTTTCATATGTCTTTTAATGAAATTTCTAAGTGTTGAAACAGCTCTTTTTGCTCTTTTCCATCTAGCTTTTTTTAAGACATCCTTTCTCAATGGAACAACATAAGTTCTTTCATTCTCTACCATTTTAAACACCTATATCTTAAGCTTTGTTCTTCTCCAATGCCTTCTTTCTTGTGGGTTTAATCTCCATCTATACACTCTTCTTTTACCAAAGACTCTTAAAATAGCCCAATAAGGTGCTGCAACTGCTCTCTTCATTTCTTTTGCTAATCTTTTTTTCCTTGATAAATGCTTTGTTCTTGCCATACCTTCACCTTCTTAAAATCCTAAACTTTTTCTTTTGTGTTAACTCATTTAATATATCTATTAATTGAGCTTCTGTTATTTCACCTTTAATTTGTCCAACTTGGATTGCTTGTAAAATTGCATTTTCAATTTGCTCTGCTATGTGCGGTTTTACCATGCGAACGCGGTTAAGTCTTTCACGAGCTGCTTTTGTCATAAATTTTAACAAAGCTGCTTTTTTAATTATCTCCATTTGCTGCTTTTCAAGAGCTTTTCTTTGTTCTTCGTTCATTTTAAGCTCCCTTTTTAATTTGAGCAGCAAGTTTATCAATCAAGCTTTTTCCTTTGTTTGTTATAATTCTACCTTTTCTTCCTTTTATTTCTGTTTTTTCAACAAGTCCTGCTGCTTCAAGTTGCTGAAGAATGTTTCTTATTATCTTCCCACTTGCTTTTTTGAAGTGTGGTGGTTTACCTGTGTTTTTTGTTTTATCGCCATATTTAACCCTTAATCTTTGGACACCCATTGGTTTTCCCCTAATGTAAAGTTGCCTTAATATCGAAGCAGCTCTTATGTACCAAAAATCTTCTTGTTCTGGTGGTTTTGTTTTTGTTGAGCCTGTTTTTACAAACTTCGCCCACTCAGGCATTTTAATTTGGTCTATTTTTTTCAATTCTTCCTTAAGTTTTCCAATCAATTCGTGTGGGTTAACATCAAAAACAGTTGCCATACTAATCTCACTAATTTTTACCCTTTTTAAGCTTTTTTGTTTTTAACTTTTCACGAACATAAGGGTATCTTTGTACATTTCCACAAACAAGACAGGTGTATGTAACTCTTTTATCCTTTTTTTGAATTCTTACACGAAGGGTTTTTGAAGTAAAAAAAGTGTTACATTTTTTGCAAAACTTTCTCTTATACTTTGAAATAGAAATATTAAACTTCATTGCAATCTTTCTTGCAAGCTCAACATATCTTCTGCTTCTTTTCCAATTTTCTTTTTTTGCTTCTTGCTCTGCTAAGTCAAAAAGTTTTTTGATTCTTTCTTTTGCTATTTTAATTTCTTTCATAAAAAACAAAAGAACCCAATGTTTTATAATACTTACAAAAGATTTGTTACATCTACTGTTGACAGTATTTTCAGTCTTTCAAGAGCTGTTTTATCATTTAGTGCCTCAGGATAAACTGGTAATAATATTGCTGCTCTTTTTTCATGAGCTAAATCCCTAAGATGGTGTAATGATTGGATAACTCTCCCATCATTTTCATTTGGAGCTCTGTTTAAAAATTCCTCAATTCCATCTATTACGATAACAACACCTGGTTCTAAAAATCCTTCAATAGATCTTTCTAATAAAGAAGGTGTTCCTGGATTTATGTTATGTTCTCCTGGGATATCGCTTATTAGATAGTATTCAATATTTCCTTGAAGATCATACCTTTTTCTTAAATCATCTACAAATGATGTTGAATAAATTCTAATTCTTTTTCCTTCTTTTGCCCAATCAGAAACCAATTCATATGTTTTGTTCCTTCTTGGCCCTTCTTGAATTAAAGTAAGAGCAGCGCTTCCCAAGTCTACATTAGCTTCATATTGTGCCACCATGCAGTAATAAAAGAATTTGTTATTTATATATTTTATGCCCGCAGCCATGCAGCCTTCCCTACCGAAGGCAAGTACAAGCTGCACCGCGGAAGGGCTTAACTTCTGTGTTCGGAATGGGAACAGGTGTTTCCCCTTCCCTATGACCGCGAGCAATTATAATAAATCAAAAGGTTTTATAAATCTTTTTGTTGAAGTATTTTTCAGAAAAAATAAGGTATTTTCATTAATAATTCTCTAGGATTTATAATTAACCATGGGCAAAGAAAAGTTTATAACTATTAGTAACTTATTTTTTATCATGATAGAGGAGTTACAAACTACTTCTGCAATTTTATTCACACAAAATGCTCACCAGGAGGTGTTAAAAAATGAGAGAAGTTAAGATTAATCTTGCAGACATCTTTGGGAATCCACCAAAACCACAATCACCAAAGATTGAACCAAAGATTGAAGAAAAAATAGAAAGTACGGAAAAAATTTACATAGGATTCTACACACCACTAAGTGGCGAGTATATTATGTATCCAGTTGAAGATGAGAATCTTTCATTAAGAGATGTATTAAATCTCATAGAAGGGGGGAATTTAGAATATTTAGTATCCAGAGATGGAAAAGATTGGTATAAAGGGAAGAAAGTAGACCATATGAACTTTATATCGATGATTAAAACAAAAAAGTTTGGGGATGGTAAAATAGAAATGCTTGAAGCGAGGATAAATAATGATCTTTATTACTCTGAAAAAACAGATATCCTTGACGAAAAAGGAAAAACAGTTGTAAAAAGAGCAGATGAAATTAATGCGATTGATGAAGTGTACGTTCGTGACATTGTAAAAAAGGAGACTATTTACATATATGATGGCAAAGTGAAGAAAAAATTAGAAGTGAAATATGGCACTGTTACTTGCTCAAGAAGATTTGGTGGTGCGTAAACTTGAGGAAGCCCAAGATTAATCTAGGGATTAATTTAGAGGATATATTTAACCTAAAACCATTAGATGAAGTTGTGCAAAAACATGAGAACAGCTATTTCCTTATGTTTTACTCACCACTCTCGGGGGTATCGATTGTCTACAATGTTCCAGAGGAGTATTTAAAAAAATCACTTGGAGAGTTTATTGATGAGGTTGTTAAAAATACAAAGAGTGAGAAAGATTACTTTTGGGCAAGGGGGGCAAGTAGAGAATTTTATGAGCCAAGCGGTTTAGTTGAGTTTAATGGATTCTCTAATACATTTTTGGAAGACGATGAAGATAACTTGCGAATGAGGTATGTAGTTTGGAATGGGGAGCCATATTATTTGAAAGAGGATGTTGATCTCATTTCAAATTTGTTAGATGGAATAATAGTTGAAATAGTTGAAGATGTGAAATCAGTTAATGAGCTAAAGCTAAATGATATCTTTTCAAATGTGTTTGCTGAGAGAGTTACCATAGATAGGAAATATGTGAAAGGTAAGGTTGCTATTGTAACATGCGTAAGGAGCTTTTATTGTAGGTAGTGCATAGCCTTGCAATCAGACAAATAAATGGGGGTGCAAATTGGGTTTTGATTTCAGACCATTCGATATTTTAAACAGAGGTTTGAAGATAAAAATAGGAGGTGATATCTATGTACCTCGCAAAGAATCAAGCAATGGAAGACTTGAAATTTTTAATAAAAGTTATTCTATTGCAAAATTAGAAAAGTATAGCAAAATTGAAGATTTTTTCTACGAGAAAAATTTATTGGAAATAAAAAATATTATTGCAAAAGCGATGGGAAAAGATGTAGCCTTATTTGAATTTGCAAATTTGATGGGAGAATTGGGGCTATTAGATTACAACATTGAGCTAAAATTACCCCGACTTTTAAAAGGAAATTTCTTGTTTATTGATGGAAACATATGTGCACTGCGCTCAAAAGAAGAACACATCAGTGGAAACATAAAAGTAAAGATAAAGGGAAAGTGGAGATATCCAAGGTATATTGGCAAACTTGAAGACATATTAGAGGGAAAACTAAAAGAAGAGATGGAAGATATAACAAAAAATATTGATAGCACAATAATACCGGAAAGTATCGAATATGATAACAAAGAAAATAGATTTTTTAATGGTGTTAAAAATTACGAAAGAAAATCAGCAGCAAAGATAAAGAAAGTTGGGTACAAGCGCATCAAAGAAGACTACTTTTATGTTTATATGATAATAGGAGATGTTAATCTTAAATGGAGAGAAGATGAAAGTTTATACGAACTCGGATATCACGATGATTTTGCCATAGTGGTTCCTCTTAAGTTTGAAAATGGAAAATTTGAAGTACGTTCAGAATATGGATTACTTCCAGCTTATGTGTGTGAATCAAGACAGCCAGTGAAAAATGAAGCAGTAGTTATGTCATTAGAAGATTTAAAAGAGGGGAAACCTAGTAATAGTGAACATATAAAAAGAGAAGGAGTTACAGAATACTTTGGTAGAAAGTCAATTCTTCATCCTTACATTGGAGACTCATATGATAACTTTGAGAAAACAATATGTGTGGCAGATTTTAAAAAACTTGAAGGTAAAGACATTGTCACAAAGATAAGAGGATTATTGTTCTATACATACGGGGCACTTACAGATCAATCGGGAAAAACACCAAGGTACACAATTGGGTATATAAAGAGCGTGCTTGGGAAACAACGTAGGAATATCGTTAAAATTACTTTAAAGGAGGTGTAAGATGGAGGTACCATGGTATAGGCATTCATCAAGAGAAGATGTACCTGATGGTATTGATAAAAAGGTATTCATATCAAAAGGAGCAATGGAAAAACTATTAGCTTATGCTAAGAACTGTAAAGATAATGGTGAATATTACGAGATATACACATACATGATTCATGATTTTAGATTAGGGGGAGATTGGTGGATTGCGAACAATGTTAAAATACCAAGACAATTATCAAAGACTCTAGAAACAGATATTCTTAATTTAAATGCCCAAGATGAATTTAGTAAAAGCCTTGTTTCTAAAGAGATTATACTTGGATGGGCGCACAGTCACTCAACTTTAAGGTATGAATATCTTGTTCCGTCAGGAAAAGATAGGAAGAACATGGAGATGATTGTAAAAGAAATTGCAAGAAGACATGAATTTACAACAATAGAAGATATGTTTAAAGTAGAAACAAAAGAGATTCCTAATTTCAAAGTTAGAGTTTGTTATGGTGATAATGAAAAAATTGACTTTGAACCAGAACAAGTATTGGAATTAGTAAGAAGAAGTGTGGGTGCACTTGTTTATGAAAAACAAAATCCTGCAACAAAACCATTTAAGATTCTAAGTAACCCTAAACATCTTATAGAAGATGCTCTTAAACATGAAAAAAAATTGAAGAGGTTAATCAGAATGATGAGAGCAAGTGCAGGTTATAGAAGAGTTATAGACATATTAACTGGAAAAAAAGATTGTGATTCTAAAGCATATTTTTTGGGTTCTGAATACACTGTTGTTGGTTATAACTTAATTGTGAATGTATTTGGAGAATATAGAGGATACATAATCGAAGAGAAGTACTCTGATAAAGATGAAAACCCATGGATATCGGATGTAAAGGAGGTTGAGGTAGAAGTTGTAGACATAGAAAAAGATGTAGAATTTAATGAAGATGAAATAATTGAAGAAATAAAACAAAAAGTAAGGTTCTATAAGGGAGATAAAGGAGATAGTAAAGTAGTAGATGAAAAAATATTAGAGTTAAATATAAGAAAGGTGATGTGATGGAGGAAAGATATGCCTCTCATCCATGGGACAATGAAATGCAGAAAAGAATTGGTGATTTAAATATAGCAGTGATAGGTGATGGTTTAACTGTGGATTATCTAGTTAGCGCAATGGTTGCATTTGGGTTTGGAAAAAAAGGATTTTATGTTTTTTCAGATTTAAATAAAGGTTTTCTAAATAAGCTCGGAGATCCAATTGAAGTATTAAGAAAGATAAACAAGGTTGGATTGTGGAGCACATATCCTAAAGAGGATTTACCAACCCTAAAGGATGAGATTGATTATATAATTGCTGTAAACATCAATGATAAAATGAAAAAAGCATTAAAAGAGCGGAAACTAGAACCAAATCTATTTGTTGATGTTTCTGATATTGGGATAGTCAGCAAAAACGGTGTAAAAAATAATGAAACAAATGAAGATGCATCTGCTGCATGTGTTGCAAGTGCTGTTGCTTTAGAATATGTTTTCAGAGAGGCAATACAAAATACCCCAACCCCACCAATCACAATTTACAATCCGTTTGCTTTCGATATGGTTGGCTTAAAGAACAATAGTTTAACATATGAATTTGAAGATAAAAAAACAATAGAAGATGTTATGCTTGTTGGAAATGGAAGTATGGGAAATTTTGTAGCAATAAATCTTGCTTTGACGGGTGTGAAAAGAATTGTTCTTGTGGATTATGACACAATTGAAGAGAGGAATCTAAATAGGCAAATATTATTTTATGATTCTATAGGAGAATTTAAGGTTGATGCATTAGAAGATAGATTAAAGAAAATAAATAATAATATAGAAATACAAAAAATTCCAATAAGGGTATCGCAAGATGAGGAAGAAACCTTAGAAAAATATGTTAATAAAAAAACGGTTCTCGTTGGTTCTGTTGATAGTTTTAAAGCAAGAGTTTTCTTAAATTACTTCGCTGTTAAAAATAATCTCACATACATAGATGGTGGATGCGGAGTAAAAAAAGTTCCATTATTCATCGAAATAAATAATGAAGTTAAAGAATTCCATCCATGGATTTCTATTGGAGACGCTTCAATTTATGTCCCAAATAAGTCTTTGTGCTTGAAATGTGCGCATTTAGACATAGAAGATAAAGCTTTAGCAGAGATTCCAGAGCTTCGTTTAAATTCTTGTGTAGCAGAACGTATGGCTGAAGAAGGGGTAAGATTACCTCCAAAACCACCATCTGTTATAACTGGCAATATGGCAATTGGTGGAATAATTACAGGAGAAATGCAAGTTTTAGATGAAGCAATTAAGAGAAGAATACAAGTGTCATTTAATTCTCACAATTATGGTGTAATTGGTGAGAGTTTAGCGAATTGGATAACTTCTGTTAGAAACGAAGGCAAAATTTGCGAACACATAGATTTGAAAAAACTTTTGGTGGGAGCTTGAAGGTTTTTGAAAAAGTAAAAAAGTGGAACATAAGCCCTGGTGTTAGTAAAGACATCTCAACCATTATTTTGTTAGATTATTTTGTGCACAATGTTGATGAGAGAAAGTTGGAGTCCTTGCTCAAAAACGATACTGATATAAAGGAGATAATAACAATTGACATATTCCAAGGGCTTGGGTTAGATGTGTCTACATCTATCGAAGCGTTTGAGAAGGCTTTTGGAAGATTGTCATTAAAAGAAAGGGAGAAAAGCAGAAACATCGAAATCTTAGAAAGTAAATATTTAACAGCAATGGACATTATAATTAATAATTTTTTAGAATCAAAAGGGATTGATGTGAATAATGTTAAGACAATAGCAGATGTAAAAGCGTTGATTGCTACAAAGACATTGGAAGAGATTGCAAATGTCAAATTAAATATTAAAAATTATAATGAGTTTTTAAGTTTTATAAAAAACCCACCATTAGGAATGTTAAAATGGGTTTTTAATGAAGCAAGTGAAATTGAAATTAAACGCTCAGTTGCTTTGCGTGGGTTTTCTAAAGATGCAAATAAGTTTATTGAGCCAATGTTGTTGATGGTTGATTATGAAGACTTCATTGATAAAAAGATTGCACTTTTAGAGACAATTCTTTCAAAAGAGAATGAGCTAAGCAATAGAAATAAAGCAAAGGTTCATCTTAAGTATTGTTATCTTTTAAAAGAAGCTTCTAAACCTAGAAAGATTGTTGAACATTGGGAAAAGGTTGTTGATTACGATGCGGATATTATAGATAATAAGTTTATCAAAGAAGTTGCAAACTTTGTGATTGGCAATTCAGGTAGAAAGATGATTAAAAAAATTTACAATATATTTGAAAAAGCAGCTGATAATAATTCTCCATGGGTTTGGGATTTATTAAAAAATAACAGCGGCAAATTCCTTTCACGCTCAGCAGAGAGGTTATTTAATTTAATTGAAAAAGCACCAATCGAAATACAAAAAGAGTTATATCCGTTTTTTGCAAATGACTTTCGTAAAAGTTGGGATGATGAAAACGCATTGGTGTTTTATAAAAAAGCTGTTGAAATTGGTGCTGATGCATGGGATGACATAAGATATACAATAAGCCCTCTAAATGAAAAGAAAGAAAAGATATTAGAAGAAATAATAGAAATGGCTCCAAAGCATGAAAAAATAAGATTGCTTCTTGCAATAGCTGATAAGTATAGAATAATAAATGAGGATGTAAGTGTTAAGTATTATTCAATGGCATTACAAGAAAACGATAAAAGTGCCTTAAATGCGATTGAAAAGCAATTACGATATTTCAAAAAAGCAAACAATATCTTAAGATTATTAAAATATTTCCCGCAAGAAAAAGCATACAATGTATTAATTAACTTAGCTAAATACGAAAGGTATAGAGATAGATATGATGCTGCCAAAGCATTTTTATTTTATGATGCAGCAATAAAGATTGACAAATCAAAAGAAGATGCTTGGATTGCTATTCAAGAAGATATTGAAAAACTTGGCTCACGTGTAGAGAAACTTCTTGAGGATGCTCCAAAGAATTACCTTTCATACGGTATTTTAGTTGAATATGGTAATTATCTATATAAAAAGAAAGCTTGGAAAGATGCGATGAAGATGTACACTGAAGCAATAATTCTTTATCCAAAAAAAAGAGAAGCTTGGGAAAATTTGTTAAATATTGCGATGAACCCAATGAGTCCTTATTTTACACCACCAAGTTATGATATTGCACGAAAAATTGTTAATTTTGCAAGAGAAAATGGAGT
>JAGGWW010000012.1 GCA_021163365.1 Nanobdellota archaeon | reverse complement strand
GTTCCGATAACCACCTTTTAAAGAAAGACTTCTAGACATTTTTATCACCTCCGTTTTTAAAAGAGAAATTCTTCTAAGAAACTGAGAAAAAGTTTCAGTTCCGGCAATCGCCTATTGGTTTCATTTTTAAATCTTAAGCTTTTTGTGTTATATAAACCTTTCTATTTGTTACTTTTTAGTGTTTACAATTTTTTCTCTAATCTCTCTTCTTCTTTTGTTAGTTTAACACCAAGTTTTTGTAATGCTTCAGCGTGTAATTTAATTAATTGGTCAACTATTGTTATTAGTCTGTAAAGCTCTTGTCTTTCTTTTATTAAGGTGTCTAATGCACCTTTATGAAAACCAATTTGTTCTTCTTTACTCATTTTTGTTGCCATTTTATCCCTCCTCTTCAATTACTTCTATTCCAATTATTTTAAGTTTTTCAGGATCAAACACCAAGAAATTCATTGGAAATCTTTTTTGATGTTCTTTAAATAATGTAAGTGTTTCAAGCTTTCTAAGTTTCTCGTCATCTATGATTGCACAGTTTGGATACATCTCTTTTATAAGCTGCTTTGCTGTCTTTTTTGGAGCTTTTGTTTTTTTAATTTTTATGAGTTTCCCCTCATACATTTGTTTTAAAACTTCATCTTCAATTTGTATTACTTCTTTTCTTTTTTGTGGTAGTCTCTTGTTTTCAAGTTCAACTTTTCTTCTAGCATACTCATCTACAACTTTTTTAATTCTCTTAATATCTGCTTTTGTTAAGCCGATTTCTTCAAGCCAGTCTTCTCTAACATCTGGATAATAATTAAGAAATATTGGAAGTAGTTCAAGTTGTTCTAAAAATTCTTCAGCGCATTCTTTACATCTTTTTTCTAATATCTCAAATTTCATTTTAAAAAAAAGAAGAAAGTCAAAGTTTATAACACCTACGCTTTATAGCCTCCTTTTTCTAACATTGACATAATGTTAGCTGTTTCAATATCAATCCTGCTTTTGATGTTATGTATCTTTGTTTTATAGTCTGATTCTTTTGTTGCATACTGTTCGCATAAGGATAACTTCTCTGAATTATTTAATGGTTTTAAATTAGTTATCCACTCAAGCAATGTGTTTGGTAGGTACTCTTTTACTTTGCACTTCTCAGCTATTTCTTTGAACACATTATCAACTTCTTCTCCAAGAATTGTTCCTGCCTTTCCTTGACAATAATTAAGTATTTTTCCACAGAATTCGTTTATATTCTGTGGTGTTAATGTTACTTGTTCTGGTTTTAAGTATATTTTTTTCCTTCCCTTCCCTTTTCTTTTTTCTTTTGTTAAGAAATCAAGTCCAATCTCATCAATGTATTCATGTTTTTTCTCTAGCATTCCTTCTATTAGTCTTCTAAGGAAAATGTAAGCATGGTATGTTTCTGTTGGTATTTCTTCTTTAAACTTACTGCATGTTTCGCCCCTTTCTTTTTCTAAGTTTTCTATCACATCAGCTAATTCTTTTACTTTTCTTATGTAGCTTCTTGCTTCATCAGCATATGCTGTTACCTTGGAACCTTTTTCAATTATCTCTGCAAGCTCTCCTTGTAATTTATTCCTTAATTCTTTTCTTTTCTGAAGTTTGTAAGTCATCTCTATTATTGTGTTGTATTCTCCTTCAACTTTGCTTTTTATTTTATCAAGTTCAAACTTATTAGAGATTTTAACTACTTCCTCCAATTTTTTGTTGTGTGTTTCTCTTGCTTCACTTAGTGCTAATTCTAATTCGTTTATAACTTCATCAAGAGAATCGATCTCTTTTTGTTTTTTACCTTTTTCTCTTTCATATGTTTCTAAATCAGAACCAAGCTTTTGTAA
Source organism: Nanobdellota archaeon (assembly GCA_021163365.1). Classification (GTDB taxonomy): domain Archaea; phylum Nanobdellota; class Nanobdellia; order CSSed11-243R1; family CSSed11-243R1; genus JAGGWW01. Next base: position 52,131 of record JAGGWW010000012.1, on the reverse strand, counting down.
TTGTCTTTTTAAACCCTCATTTATATACCCCATTTTTTCTAATTCTTTAAATTCATCTAAGAGCACCATAAAAATTCAATGAAGAATGTGTTTATAAACTTACCTTTTGGTGATAAATTTCCACAAGGTTACTTTTACAGGGTATCTGAATTTTTCATGAAAATGCATTGTTGGCTTTAAAACAAAAGTTCTTTTTCCAAGCCTTATTGCTTTAAACCCATGCTCTTTTGAAAATGCTTTTAAGAATTTATCACTTCCTTGTTTATGAATCGAATAAACAACTTTAGAAATCTCAAACGCTTTTTTTAGAAAAACTCTATCAGCGCCTTTTTTTTGAACCCCAAATGGGGGGTTCATTATTACAGTGTCGCATTTTCTTTTAACATCCTTAACATCTTTTTGAATAAATCTTATTTTTGAGATTGGAATTTTTGTGCCTTGAATTATTTTTTTATTTTTTCTTGCAATTTTCAATGCTTTTTTGTCGATGTCATAACCTATCACATATTTTGCACCAAGAAGAGCTGCTCCAAAAGCAAAGATTCCAGTGCCACATCCTAAGTCAATTACTTCTTTTCCTTTTATGTTTTCATCCATAAATGCTATCCATAGAAGCTCAGCTGCGATTTCAGAAGGTGTCATATATTGCTCAAGTTCTGCAATTGGTTCTTTAAATCCTTCAATTGCTGAAAGGATTATTGCTAAGTCCTTTTTTGAAGGTATTTGTGGGATTGGTGTCATTTTATCAACTTGGAGGCCTTTTTTAATAATCTTTCAATATGTGTGAAAAGTGAAACCATGTTATATATTTCTTTTTTAGTTATTTGGTAATACTCATGTGCGATTAAATTTCTATATTTTATTAGCTTTTTAAATGCTTTCAATTCATCTTTTGTTATTATTTTTCCTTTATGCAAAAGTTCAAAAAGTTCTGAATAGTTAGCAGGAAACCCAAGTAATTTCTTTGAAACTATGAGCTCTGCTAAATCAATTAAAGAATTGACAGTTTGAAAGCAATTCATTGAAAGAGCGTCGAAAATTTTTTTATCATCTAAGTTTTCTCTAACTAACTCTCTAGAAGTTTTTATGTGCTTTAATATTCTTAAAGCAATTGTTTTAAATCTTAGCTCCAATCTGCTCACCAATGATTTTGTACATTCTTGTTTGTTCAAGATAGTTGCTAATTATTTTATAAACCAAATCCGTAAAAAATCTTTTGTTTTTCATAAATAAAATTTTTCCATGTTTCAAAATTTCAAATTGAATATAAAGTGGAACCTTGTTAAATGGGACGACATCCAACGAGTTTGAAGATAGAGAAAATATCTCATCCTCTACCTCTTCATTTATTGGATTTAAAACCACTGCTATATCTATATCAGAATATGGTTTTTGTTCTTTTTTTGCATAAGAGCCAAAAAGAATTACTGCCTGAACTTCTGGTATCTTTTTTAATTTGTTTAAAACATAATTAACTTCTTTTTTCATAAGATAAAGAGGGTATTCTTTATTTTAATAATTTACTCACTTTAAGAGGATATTTGAAATCTTTCCTTTATTTATTTCAATTAATGCAAAATGTCCTGCTCCACCATAGCCAGTGTTAATAACAATTGTATTTCCAATTCTTGTTTTACCTTGTGCTTCATGAATGTGTCCACAAATGTGCAACAATGGTTTATACTTTTTATCTATTGTATTGTATATTTTTACTCCGACATGTTTTCCATTCATTGGTGATTTTGGATTATTTACTTTGTCTAACTTTGTTTTGTATGGTGGTTCATGAGTTAAGAGCAGCGTTTTTCTTTTTGATTTTGAAAACAGCTTTTTTAAAACTTTTAATGGGTTTTTTAAATAAGAATAAATAGAAAAGCCAATTAAATCAAATTCTTTTAGCTTAATTCTTGAATGGAATAATAGTTTGAGATTTTTTGTTTTTTTAATCATTTCTTGCATTGTTTGATATTTTCCAGACAACCCATACTCTTTAAGTACTTTTTTCTTAATTCTTAATTCAGTAAAATCGCAGTTTCCAGGGACTATGTAAACTGGCTTTTGAAGTTTATCTAATTCTTTGATAACATACCTCATGCTTCTTAGATTTTGTTTAAAGAGATTTGCAAGTTTTTTCCTTGAAACAAACTCTGTTAAAGGGATTCCCATTGAGATTTCTTTGGCATATTTAAAAAGATATTTTCTTTCTTTTCTATCTGATAAATCTCCTGGAGATAGGATTAAATCAACTTCTCTTGAATACTTTTTTATTTTATTTGGGAATTTTCCATGAAAATCTCCAGCAGCAAGTATTTTCATTTCTCTAGCGCCTTTTTCAGCTCTTTTGCAACAATTTCGCCATCAATTCTTCCACGCACTTTGCGCATAACAAATCCCATGAGGACTTTGAATTGTTTGTTTTTTGCAAGCTCTTCGTTTTCATCAATGATTTTATTAATTATCTTTCTTAACTCTTTTATAGAAATCTTTTGAAGTTTTAATTTTTTAACAACTTCTTCAGCAGTCATTTGTGGTTTTGCAGCTAAGTGAGCTAAAATCTCAACAATTGCTTCTTTTGCTATTTTTCCTTTATCTAACAGCTCAAAGGTTTCTTCAAAATGTCTCTTTTTAATTGGAGATGTTTCAATACCATATCTTTTTCTTATCTCGTCTCTTGTTGATAAAAGAGTTGATGCAATGATTGTTGGAGAGATTTTCTTAAACCTTTTAACAAGCTCTTCAAATGTAATTAAATCTTGGCTGTGCAAAATTTGATTAGCTAAATCATTTGAAAGCCCCCATTTTTTGAACTTCGCAAGTCTTTCTTCAGGCTTTTCTGGTATTTTTATCTTCTTTAACAATTCCTTTGTAATTGGCACAGGAATTTCATCAGTTTCTGGATACATTCTTGCAGCTCCAGGCATTGGCCTTAAGAATCTTGTTGTGCAATCATCATTTACATCCCTAACATCTTTTGGAACACCTTTTACATACTGTTGGCATCTATCAATTAAATATGAAAGTGCTTTTTCTGCTAATTCTTTTTCAGCAAAAACAAAAGCAAATGCATCTTCGTTTTTACAATTTAAAAACTTCTTAATTTGAAAAACTTCGTTTTCAGAGATTCCATAATTTGGAAGCTCGTCAGAATGAATAAATCCTTTAATTCCTGTAAAATGCTTGACATATTCAACTAAATCTTTAGCAAGATATCTTTCAGCTTGAATTTTTTTCTTCAATAAACCTGCAAATCCAGAAAGCTTTACAGCGATTATTTCTTCTTCATTTTCAATTGCTTTTTTTACTAAGTTAGATTCTGATTTCTCTAAAATTTTTTTAATACTAAAGAATTTTTTTTCAAGCTTTGCTTTTCTTTGCTTTAGCTTTTTACTTATCTCTATCAAGCTTTGTTGCCTTTCTATTTCAAGTTTAATTATCTTTGGAATGTCATTTAATTCTTGAACTCCTTTTATTTCAACTCTTTCCCCACCTTTTATAGATACATTTATATCTTGTCTTATTGTTCCAATCCCTCTTTTTACTTTTCCAGTCATTCTCATCAACAAACCAATTTTTTCTGCTGCTTCCTTTGCTTGTTCTGGTGTAAATATATCTGGTTCTGTTCTTAGCTCAACAAGAGGGATGCCTAATCTATCTAATCTAAAACGTACTTCACCATATGCTTCCTTTATTTTTCTTGCAGAATCCTCTTCTAAAGCAAGCATGTTAACACGTACCTTTCCATCTTTTGTTTCTATATATCCATCTTCAGCAATTAATGCTGTTCTTTGAAATCCAGAAGTGTTTGAACCATCAATAACTGTTTTTCTCATAATTTGTATTTCATCAAATGGCTTCATGTTAAGGAGAAGTGCAATTTGTAAACCAATTTCTAATGCTTCTTGGTTTAATTTATGTGGTGGCTCTTCATCTAATTCAACTAAGCACGTTGTGTCATTGTAACCTTCGTATACGAATATTTTTTCCCTTGCTTGCTCAGAAATTGCAGCAATGTCTATTTTTCCCATTTCTCCTGCAACTGCTTTTAGCTTTCTTTTAACTTCAAAATGTGGAGTATCGTCTCTTAAAACAGAAGGACATTTACAAAAAAGCTTGTGCGTATCAAGCTGTTGATGAATTTCTAATCCGCATTTTAACCCTATTTTTTTGTAATCCATATTCACACCAAAAACATATCTTTTGAAATAATTGGATTAATTTCTCCAGCAATGTTCTTTTGCATTAATTCTTTTATTTTTTCCAATTTTTTTGTTTTTCCTAAAACATGCATAAGTTTAACATAAGCTACTTCTGGAAGCATGTCCTCACAAAATATTGCTCCAGTTTGCGATAACCTTCTTAAATTAGAATATACAAATGAATGTGTTCTTCCATAAAAGCACTGGGATGTTATGCAAACAGCAACTCCTTTTTTAACTGCTTTTTTAATTTTTTGAATTAAATATGTTGGAACATGTCCTAAGCCAGTTCCTGCTATGACTATCCCTTTATATCCTTTGTTCAAATAATAATCAATAATATTTTGATTTATTCCAGGATAAACATAGATGAGAGCTACTTTTTTGTTTATTTTTATGTTTAATTCATTGGTTTTATCTGGTTTTTTGTAATTAATTAAAAATTTGATTCTTCCATCTGGCCATATTTTTGCAATTGGCATTTGGTTTATGGATCTAAAAGCATCTCTCCTGCTTGTGTGCATTTTTCTAACTTTTGTTCCACGATGGAGATAGCAGAAGTCATCATTTGTTGTTGCATGCATGCAAACCATAACCTCTCCAATCTTTTGTGTTGCAGCAATAACAGAACAAATCAAGTTCATAAAAGTGTCACTGCTACCTCTATCTGTTGAGCGTTGAGCACCAACCAGCACAATTGGCTTTGAAAGTTTTGGGAACATAAAAGAAAGCATAGCAGCTGTGTAATGCATTGTATCTGTACCATGTGTTATTACAACACCAGAAACCTCTTTTTTGTTTAACTCTTTATAAACTTCTTTTGCTATTTTAATCCAATGCTCTGGAGTCATGTCTTCACTCATGATTTGTTCTATTTGCTTTGCTCTTATGTTTGCGAATTTTAAAATCTTTGGTTCAAGCTGAATGAAATCTTCTGCTGTTAAAGATGCATAGGTTCCTCCTGTTTTATAATCCACTTTTGAAGAAATTGTTCCACCAGTTGAAAGAATTGAAACAGTTGGAAGCTTTTTACTTTGTTTTATTTTTATGTTCTTTTTCTTTCCCTTTTTTGCTTTTTTAATTACTTTAATTTTTTTAATCTTCTTTTTTTCAATACCAATGTTGTATCCAGAATCAAGCTTAATGACAATTGTATTGCTCTTAATTATTTCTGGTTTTGGCATCAAGATACCAACATACTTTTTGTTTTTTGTTACAATCTCAACTAAATCTCCTGGCTTAGCCATACAAAAATAAAAGAAGAAGCAGTTTATTAATTTACTTTTTCTTACCAATATCTAATAAATTATTTAGTTGTCTATATATTCCACCAATCATCTTTCCATATGTGTTTGGTGGAATATTGTTTGGAACATCGCCTATTGTTGCGCGGAGAGGCATATATGCATCTAGCTTTATCTTATATGCACCACTTGGTTGACTTCCAGGTTGTATTATTAACTTGTAATTCATCTTTTCACCTCTTGATAGTTTCAAATCGTGAAATTTTTTGATTTATAAATCTTTTGGTTATGTATTTACAAGCTTTGTTAACTGTTTTTCTAACCAATTTGCATAAGGACTTCCGAACTCCTTTGCTGCAAGCCATTGAACTGCTATTCCTTCTGGTTTAATTTCTTTATTTCCTAAAACAACAGTATAATCTGCTTGTGCTTCTTGGAATATTCTATTATATAATCCATCAAGTATCCCAAGAAAATAAAGTGTGTTGCCATTTAATTCATATTGTGGATTTGCTAATACTAAGAGTTCATCTCCATTGTTTTTAACAGCTATTTTGCTCTTTTTATCCATCTCTTCAAGTAAGACACTAAGTTGCTCTATTGCAGCCTCTTTAACTTTTTCTTTTTCCCAGTTATTTAATCCCTTTATATTTATTTTATAACCTATATCCATCCCACCTCACCTGTTATCATTAAGAAGTAGTTACTCATTTATAAATCTTTCTATTTTTAAATTTTCATAAAAATTATAAGCAATTAACTTTTAGATTTTACTGGTGAGTAATAAATGCCAAAGAACACAGTTAACTTTGGTTTAATACCAAGGGGCTATGGCATTGCTTATAATACACAACATAGAACTATTGTTTTTCCTCCATCAAGATTTGCAGAAGCATATGCAATGGTTTGGCCAGAAAAGGAGTTGAAACAAGTTTGGAGAGAACATTCTAATTATTCTTTTTCAGAGCTTGAAAATGGTGTTAAAAGAGTTAAAGGAAGTTTAAATTTAATTAAAAGACAAGGTGTTTTAAAAATATCAGATGGTGGAACTGTTTCTAATGCTATTGTTAAATCAAGAAGTCATGGTGGAAGAAAAGGAAGCACTGGCTATAGAAATCCAACTGTTCATTTAACTGCAATAAAAGGGTTAATGCAAAAACATGGAGAAGTAAGCAGTTTGTATGATGTTGTTTGCGGATGTGAGGAAGCTGTTTATTCAAGGATTTCTGATGAAAGCAGGGTTTATGCTGTTGTTTGCACACATATTGCTGCAAATGTTGTTGCATATGAACTTGGGCTTGAAGATAGAATTAATCGTTGCAAGCCTTTAATTGGTGATGAGATTTTTATACCATATAATATAACCCCTGATTTAGTTGTAAAAGAGCTTCAAATGAGATACATAGAAGGAAAAAAACTTTTTGAAATTGATGTTGAGCTTTTAAAGAATGATATCCTTTCAGATATTGTTAAAAATCAATTAGGAAGAAAGTTCACATTTAATTGCGTAAAGGATTGTGAAAATTATACTTCAGATGTTAAATATCAGATGGGAAAAATTTCTAAATGGTTAAAAGATTTTGGTGCAAAAAGAACAGGCATTGTTCTTGAAGATGATGGAAATTGTTATTGGAATTATGAGATTGGAAATGTCGACTTAAGATTAATTCCAGATACTAATGTTAAAATAATGGAAGTTGTTTATGATGAAGACTTTATAAAATTAATAAAGGATGCCCCTCATGAGATTAAAGAAATTTGGCATCATCCTTCAATAGACCCAATGAGAAGGTTTCCAAGGGTTTACGTAATTAACCAAGTTAATTCAAAAGCGCAACTTGAAAATATTGTAAATCATGCTAAGGGTTTTAATTGATTTGCCCTACCCGGCTTTTCAGTTAGAAGTAGTCTGCAGCCGGGTCATAGGGCAAAGGGGTGCTCTCTAGGATGAGAGCATGATAAGGCAGCCCTTCCTTGGGGGAAGAGGAAGGTGCTGCCTCGAATGCGCTCGCTGAAGCATCAAACCCTTTTCCGCACGCTCAAAAGCGTTTACGGAAAAAGGAAAGGTAAAAAAGATTACCTCAATATTTCTATTCCAAGTTCGTTCGATACCTTTGCTGCTTTTTCTGCTGTTTTTCTGCTTGTTGATGGACCAAGTATGTATGGTGATTTAACACCAGTAATAATTGTCATTACTCTTAGTTTTCCTGTCATATTGTCTTGTACTCTTGCTCCCCATGTAACCATTGCATCTGGGTCTAAGCTTGCTGTTACCATTTCACCAACTCTATTTACTTCATCTAATGTCATATCTGGACCACCAGTTATGTGAATTAATGCACCTTGTGCACCTTCATAACTTACATCAAGTAATGGATTAAGCAATGCTCTTTTAACAGCTTCTTCAACTCTATTTTCTGTGTCTGATTCACCAACACCTATTACTGCTACACCTCCACCAGTCATTACTGCTTTTATGTCTGCAAAGTCTCTGTTTACAAGAGATGGAACTGTAATCATTTCAACAATTCCTTTAATCATTGTTGCAACTAATTCATTTGCAACACCAAATGCCTGGCTAATTGGCAATTGTCCTGCTATTTCGATTAATCTGTTGTTATCAATTACAATAACAGTGTCACAATTCTTTCTTAATCTTTGTAATCCTTCTTCTGCTTTTTCTATTCTTGCTTTTTCAATCTTAAATGGCATTGTAACTGTTCCAATAACTATTGCTCCTTGTTCTTTTGCAATTTGTGCAACAATTGGGCTTGCACCAGTTCCTGTTCCACCACCCATACCTGCGCAAACAAAAACCATGTCTGCTCCTTTTAATGCTTCTTTTAATTCTGGAAGGGATTCTTTTGCTGCTTGCTCACCAACTTCTAAGTACCCTCCTGCTCCAAGTCCTCTTGTTGATTCTTTTCCAATTAAGATTTTTTTATCTGCTTCTCTTGCATCTAAATGTGCTTTATCTGTATTTGCAAGAATTATTTCAGCTCCTTTAACACCTTTATGATAGAGCCAGTCCCCCATATTATTTCCAGCACCGCCAACACCAATTACCTTTATGTTGGCTTTTCCAACAAAGCTTTCAGCCCATCTTTCTTCTTGTTCTTTTACAGCCTTTAAGGCATCTTGTATGATAAAACTCATTTTACCTCTCCCTCTTTTTTCTTTTTTTGTTACCCGCTCTTTTTGGCCAGCGATTTACTTATGCGCTGACCGAAAAGTTTTTATATGCGAACCTTCTTTATGGGTAATAGAAAGTTAACAGAAGTCGTGAAGTTAACTTTCGCTGATTTAAAGCTCAAGCTGGTAAGAACTTGTTTAAATTCGGGCTGTAAAATTAATCTAATACTTATACGTTCATATTTAAATAGTTTTATTTAAAATTAGCTATATTTTTTAATTATTGATTTGAAAAATACAATTAATCATTTCTTTTGGAAAACTAAGCAGGAAATGTTTGTTTTTCTTTTAGTTTAATCCATCTATTTCCATATTCATTGAAATAAGTAATAAATTCAATTCCTCTTCTATGTGGTGGGTTTGGTTTTTCAGCAGGATAACCAATTGGTATTAATGCATGAACATCTAATTCACTTGGAATATTTAAAATTCTTTCAACTGCTTCTTCTTCAAAAACAGAAACCCAACATGCCCCAAGTCCTAAAGCATGAGCTGCTAAAAGCATATTTTGAATTGCAGCAGCTGCATCATACTTTACAAAATCATCCGCTTTTTTGCCGTATAAACGCGAAACTCTGTCATTTTTTGTTAGTACAACTATTACAACAGATGCTTGAGAAATCCAATATTGTCCTAAAGCTGCTTCTGAAAGCTGTATTTTTTTACCAAGGTCATCAACGATAATAAATTCACATTCTTGTAGGTTTCCAATTGAAGGTGCCCATCTTGCAGCATCTAATATTCTTGCAATTTTTTCTTCTTCAACAGGTTTGTCTATGAATTTTCTTATGCTTCTTCTAAAAAAGATTGCTTCAAAAACATCCATATGAATTTAAAAGATGAACTTAAATATAAATAATTGTCTGTTTCAAATTTGAAACGCTGTTTCTATATAGAAACATTTTTATATTAAAATTTCATGTAGAAACACAATGGAAAAAATATTAAAATCATTATTTGATGAAAAAACAATTTCTGTTATTTCTGAAATTCCTGGAAAAAAGATTATAGGTGTAAGAGAGGTTGCAAGAAAAACAAAAATTCCTGTTGCAACTGTTTATAGGATTTTTAAAAAGCTTGAAAAAAGTGGCTTATTAAAAAAACAAAAATATGGTGTTATATCTTTTTATGAAGTTAATCAAAATTCAAAAGCATATGCTGTTATTGAAAAGTTATTTCCAAAGAAAACACCACTTGAGATATTTGTTTCAATTGTTTCAAAAGAAAGAACAGAAGAGATACGCTTACTTGACGAAGCTGAAGACAAAGCAAGTGTGTTAGTTATTGGAAATGTTAAACATCAAAAGATTATTGAAATATGTCAAGCAATTAAAAAGGAATTTGCATATTCAATTCAACCTCTTGTTTTAACAAGAGAACAATACGAGAACATGGCAGCACTTAACATTGCTCCTGCAAGCAGAAAGATTCTTTTTAAAAAGTAGCTGGGCTTGGTGGCTTACCTAGGATTTGCCTCCCTTACCCAGCTGATTTATAAAGTAATTTCTTTTTTATAAACTTTATTATAAATTGGTTATAGATTTGTCATAAGATTATTATTAATATGTGGTTAATTCTATTGCTATGAATATTGAGAAATTAAGCTGGGTTTTAAGAGGCAAGCAAAGAAGGGAAATAATTAAATTTATGGATAAGGTGCAAACACCAACTGAAATTGCCAAACGTTCAAGATATTCTCTTAATCATACAAGTAGGGTTTTAAGAGATTTTGTTAAAAAAGGAATTGCAAAATGTTTGAACCCAAAAGAAAAAACAGGAAGACTTTATGTTTTAACAAAAGAAGGAAAAGAAATAAGGGACAAATTAATCAAAAAGTAAATTGTTTTCTTTGAAACTAAAGTAGCCATTGTCCGAGATAATAACATGGTCAACTAATTTTATGCCAAGAATTTTTCCTGCTTTTATTAGATTTTTTGTTATTTCTATGTCTTCTTCGCTTGGTGTTGAATCTCCAGATGGATGATTGTGAACTAAAATTATGCCAGCTGCTGATTTAGTTATTGCTTCTTTAAATATTTCTCTTGGATGGATTACTGAAGAATCTAATGTCCCAATTGAAACAATTGATTTTGATATTAATCCCATTCTTGAGTTTAACAATAAACAAATGAGTTTTTCCTTTTTGTTTCCAAAAAGTTTTGGAAAAAGTAGATTAACCACATCATTTGGGTTTTCAATTGTCTTATTTTTTATTTTTTTAATTGTTAATCTTTTTGCAAGTTCAAAGCATGCAATAAGCCTGCACGCTTTTGCTTTTCCAATTCCAAGTATTTTCATTAATTCATGGACATCCATATTGCACAATTCTTTTAAATTGTATTTTCTTATGAGCTTTCTTGATAATTTAAGCACATTGTTTTTCTTGCATCCAAATCCAAGTATTAATGAGATTAATTCAGAGTTAGATAAACTGTCTGCTCCTTTTTCAATAAGTTTTTCTCTTGGAAGCTCATCTTTTGGAAGATTAAGCATAGGTTTTTAAAAGTTTGATTTCTTATATTAATAAAGTGGGGATGTTTCCAATTTTTCCACTAAATCAAAAAACTTATAAATGAGCAATGATTTATAATCACTAACCAATGGTGATAAATTAGTTCGCTTTAAGTTGCGACTGGTGAGGGGAGAAAGATATATTAATAAAAAAAGACTATGATTAAGAACTAAAAAAGGGGGATGATGTGAAATGGTTTTAAAGGATGAAATGCTTGCAAAGCTTAGAAGAATTTTTGACTTAAATCTCTATGAAGTAAAAATATGGGTGGCTTTGCTTTCAAGAGGTATTTCTACTGCAGGAGAACTTAGCAACATGGCTGGAGTCCCAAGGTCAAGAACATATGATGTTTTAGAATCATTAGAAAGAAAAGGATTTGTTGTAATGAAATTAGGAAAACCAATTCAATATATTGCTGTCTCCCCAAAAGATGTGGTTGAGCGCGCAAAGAAAAATGTAAAGGAGCATGCTGAAAGGAAAGTTAAGGACTTAGACAAAGTTAAATCAACAGATTTAATTAAAACATTGGATAATCTTTACAAAAAAGGAATTAACTTTATTGAGCCAAGCGAGCTTTCAGGTGCTTTAAAAGGAAGGAACAATATTTATTCACATTTAGAATCATTGATAAAGAATGCAAAGCAAAGTGTTGTTTTGGTTACTTCTGGAGATGGGTTGATAAGAAAATATGAGGCATTTAAGAATGCATTGGAGCATGCAAAGAAAAAAGGTGTTACAATAAAGATTGCAGCTCCATTCACAGAAAAGAATTCTGAAGCTCTTAAAAAGCTTAAGTCAATTGCAGATGTGAGGCATGTTAAGAACTTAAACGCAAGGTTTGCAGTTGTTGATGGAAAGCATGCTGTTTTAATGGTGTTAGATGACAAAGACTTGCATCCAAACTACGATGTTGGAATTTGGTTAAACTCTCAACCAATTGCAACAGCATTAACAACAATGTTCGACCGCATCTGGGAGAGCGCACCAAAGAAATAATGCTCTCATGTGCAGCCGTCTCATCCCCCGGCTCTTGTTTTGGCGCCGTTTAGGCGCTGCTTTTTTATTTTTTTTTGAAATGGTGAAGCAATGAGATTTAAATCAGAACCAGAAAAGTTTTCTCAATACTCTTTCACAGTTGCTTCTTTGTTGGATGACAGCGTTTCTCAGCAAGATTTTATTGCTCTTTGCGGCTTCTTTTTATTTAATAAGATGTCAGAATTTTACAAAAGAGTTAGTGATTGTTGTTTCCTCTTGGTATTAAGATAAGGGATGGTGCTTTACCTTCATACACTAATCTTTAGTTTGCTCATGCTGAACACATTTTTTGATAAAAATTGTGATAACAAATCAACAAAACTTATTTTTTCTTCATGTTCTACTAATTTCACTTGTGTTAAATTTGTTCTTTGTTTAATTATTTGGATTGCTTTTTCTTTATCTCCAAGGACATCAATTAATCCAAGTTCTAATGCTTTTTTTCCTGTAAATATTGAACCATCAGCAATTTCAGAAACTTTTTGTATTGATAGATTTCTATTTTCTGCCACATCTTTTATAAAATCTTTATGCATTTCGTTTATTATGTCTTGTAGATTTTTAATTTCTTTTTCTGTCGGCTCTCTAAATGGTGTTCCTATGTCCTTTTCTTCGCCACTAACAATTCTTACGTAGTTTATCCCATATTTTTCAAAAAACTTAGAGAATTCAAGATAGCTTGCAGTTACTCCAATACTTCCAGTAATAGTGTATTCATCAGAAACTATAACATCGCATGCAGATGCAATCCAATATGCGCCAGATGTTGCTACATCCTTAAGTAAGCAAACCTTTGTTTTATTTATGCTTTTAAGATAATTAGCAATATTTCTTGTCGCAACAACTGTTCCTCCAGGAGAGTTTATTTCTATAAGTAATGCTTTTATAACAGGGTTTTCTTTAGCTTCTTTTAAATTATCTATTATTTTATCAGCATTTGCTGTTTTTTCAAAAGGTGATTCTTCAAAAGAGATTTCCCCATAAATTTTTATCAATGCAACATTCCCATACTCAGTTTCAAACATTTTACCAAGTAAAAACGCTGTTAATATTGTAAATAAGAGCAGTGTTACAAAAACTTTTATTGTTTTAGCAATTTCCATTAAATCTCACCATATTCAATCAATAAATGCGTTGAATATATATCTTTAGTTTTTAGTTCGCTGAATCTTTTACCAATGTACAGGTAACCCAATACGTCAATTAAAATAAAAGGCAACAATACGCTTTTTGTTAGGTTTCTTATAATAACATTTTTGTATGTTATTTCGCCAGATAACGAAATGCCCATTATTCTTTTTCCAACTGTTGTTTTAAAGTTTTTTTCAAGCAAAACAAAATAAAACAATAATATAAACAAAATTCCAACTAATCCAACAATTACCTTAATCATGGCTTCTGGATTTGTTGATAAAAATGATTTCATTTGTTCAGCGCTTGAAAATAGCAAGCCAACACGAGGTAGATAGATTATCATAAAAATCTGATAAAATGAGAAGTAAAAGAAGATTAAGTCAATGAGATATGCAACTGCTCTCTTCCAGATAGGTGGGGTTTCAATACCAACTTCTTCTTGGGGAAGCTTTACTTCAATTTCTTCTTCAGCATACTTTAAATTTTCATTTGGTAGTTTTATCCATTTATCTTTACGCATAAGTTTAAAAAACAATAGCTCGGTTAAATAGTTTTGTATGGATGTTTTACAACAAATAGTAAAAGAAATAGAATCAGGAAAGATAAAAACAAAAAGAGATTTAGCTAGGCGTAAAAAGGAACTTGCAATTAAATATAAGCTTGATAAATTCCCACAAAATGCAGAAATCTTAGCTGTTGCAAATGACAAAGAAAAAGTTAGAAAGCTTTTACAAATAAAGCCAACAAGAACAATTTCTGGAGTTGCTGTAATAGCTGTTATGGCAAAACCTTGGCCATGTCCTCATGGAAAGTGTTCTTATTGCCCGCATGTTAACAATGTTCCAGAATCTTATACTGGAAAAGAACCTGCAGCTAGAAGAGCAATTGCAAACAAATTTGACCCATACAAACAAGTTCAAAATAGATTAAATCAGCTATTTTTAACAGGACATATTCCACAAAAAGTTGAACTTATTATAATGGGTGGAACTTTTCCAGCAATGCCAAAGAAATATCAAGAAAATTTTGTAAAAGATTGTTTACTTGCAATGAACTTGTTTCCAAAGGATAAGCCAAAAAAGAGTTATTCTTTGGAAAAGGTTCAAAAAGCAAATGAAAAGGCGAACATACGTTGTGTTGGAATGACTTTTGAAACAAGGCCAGATTATGGAAAGGAAAAGCATGCTGATTTTATGCTTAAGCTTGGTGGAACAAGAGTTGAGCTTGGGGTTCAAACAATTTATGACGATGTTTACAAAAAGGTTAATCGTGGACATACTGTAAAGGATGTAATTGAATCAACAAAGATACTAAAAGATAGGGGGTTTAAGGTTTTGTATCACATGATGCTTGGGCTTCCAGGAACAACAAAAGAAAGGGATATTAAAGCTTTAAAGGAAATATTTGAAAATCCAGATTTTAGACCTGATATGCTTAAGATATACCCAACACTTGTGATAAAAGGTTCAAAGCTTTACAATGATTGGAAAAAAGGTAAATACAAACCCATTGATGAAGATTATGCTAAAGATGTTATCATAGAGCTAAAGAAGAATATACCAGAGTGGGTAAGGATTATGAGAATAGAAAGAGATATTCCTGGTACAGAAATTCAAGCTGGAATTAAAGCAACTAATTTAAGACAAATTTTACAACAAGAGCTTAAGAGGAAGAAAATTAAATGTAAGTGCATAAGGTGTAGAGAAGTTGGGCATGTTTTAAAAAATGGTGGAAAAGTAGATGTTAGTTCAATAAAGCTTCATACAATAGTATATGATGCAAGTGGAGGTAAAGAGTTCTTTTTGCAATTTAAAGATAAAAACGATGTTTTAATTGGATTTTTAAGATTGCGACTTTCAAAGATGGCAATAGTTAGAGAGCTACATGTATATGGCGAGCAAGTGTTAATTGGGGAAAAAGGCAAATGGCAGCACAGGGGATATGGCAGAAAGCTTTTGAAGGAAGCTGAGAAAATTGCAAAAGAAAATGGCTACAAAAGACTTTACATTATATCTGGAATTGGTGTTCGCGAATATTACAGGAAGTTTGGATATAGAAAAACAGGTTATTATATGTCAAAAGCTTTATAATAATACAATGCAAAATAATGTAAGGTGATGAATTTGAAAACAGCTAAAGATATCATGACTAAAAATGTAAAGACTGCTTCTCCAGATGAACAAATAAAAAAAGTAGTTTCAAAGATGGAAAGATATGGAATAAAAGAAGTGCCAATTGTTGAAAATGGAATTTTTGTTGGCATGGTTACGTACTACGATATTCTTGACTTTGTAAGGGCTGACCCAGAAGAAAAAGTGTCAACTTTAATGATTAAGCCACCCATTGTTTCTCCAGATACACCTATTGGAGATGTAATAACGCTTATGGTAAAAACAGGTGTTGAAGCAATACCTGTTTTAGATGGGGAAAAACTTGTTGGTTTAATTTCTGATTATGATATATTAAAAAGCCTGTTAAATGATAGAAGAATAAAAGGGCTCAAAGTAAGAGATGTTATGGAAGAGGAGATAAAGGTTCTTACAGAAGATGAAAGTGTATCAGAAGCAAGAAGATGGATGAGGCACAATAGATGGAACATGCTTCCAGTTGTTGATGAAGAAGGAAAACTTTTAGGTGCTATAACTTCTTTAGACATTTTAAGAACATTTTACAAAAAACCAAAAGAAAAGCTTGGAAGAAAAGACAGGGCAGGAAAGGCGATTAATCCATTTTCAATGCCAGTTAAGTCTTTGATTATAAGAGATTTGCCAGAAGTTAAACCAAAAGACAGTGTTTCTAATGTTCTTAAATCTCTTTTGGATAGAAACATGAAGGGTGTTCCAGTTGTTGATGATGAGAAGAAGGTTGTTGGTTTATTTGAAAGATGGAAAGTTTTAGATAAGCTTGCTGAAAGAAAGTTTAAAGAGGGTGTTTGGTTGCACTTCTCAGGATTTCCATTAAAAATTGAAACAATAGAATTAATAAAGGATTACTTAAAATCAGACATAAGAAAGATGAAGCAAATATGCCCAGATTTAGAAAGCATAAACATACATATAAAGAAAATACATGGTGCAACACCAGAGAAATGGAATTACGAAATTAAAGTTCATTTGCTTAAGTCAGCTGGCAGAGGAGAAGTAGTAACAAGTAAAGAGCCATGGTATGGTTATAATTTAATGTTTACATTGCAGGATGCATTTAACAGGCTTTTAACCCAACTTCAAAAGAAGTACAAAAAAAGAGAAGGGAAAAATTATTATGCAGTAAAAAGAGGCGGAGCAATACGAGGAAGAGGTAAGCCTCCAAAGAGATAGCCCCGTGGTGTAGTGGCCAAGCATACAGGGCTTTGGACCCTGTGACCGCGGTTCGAACGCACCCTTTCTTAAAAAAGAAAGCGTGCACGGAAAGAAAATCCGTGGGTGCTCGGAAGTCCGCGCGGGGCTATCTAAATTTTTTATTTCTCGTTAGTGGTAATATTTATAAATGAAAAATCCCTATTTCTTCTTTATGGAGAAAGTTACAAGTTTTCAAGTACTTGATAAAGATTTTTTTGGATATGTCCTTTTTTCAACAGGCAAAGGTTCTTTTGCTGTTAGACTCCTCCAAAGCGAAGTATTATCTATGCTTGATTCTTATGGTAAAAAACATTTTCATCCCTTGGTAAAAGAAGGAAAGAGGATGTTTGAATTTTGCAATGTTGAATCTATGGATGTTTATGTTGTCCTTGAAGAACCCACAGGATATATTGCAGAAGTTTGTTTGGATGGAGATAATCTCAATCTTCACAGGTTAGAACAGATTTTATTTGCACTCCCCTTGGTTGATTTTAATTTGTATGTGCCAGAGAGATACTTGAGAATGAGCGATGTTGATACTATTCCTATTTCGCAAGAGTTAAATTTAAATGGGGTTGATTTTAAGAAGCCCAAAGAATTTATTGATTTATCTTTAAATCAACTAGAAAGAAATTACTATCCTGGTAACAATGATATTTTCTTAGTTTATCGTCTTAGCTTCACAAACAGCAATGGTTTATTTATGTACAATTTACCAAAGGAATATGCACCACCAAATACACCGTTTTTATGTAAAGAGTTTGAAGAAACACCTTTGTTAGATGACTTTTTATATGTTAAAAACTTGCCTTCTTTAATTCTTGATATATTTGCTTATTCAAATGTTGATTTGCTTGGAGTTTACCTTTATGATGAAACATTTGAATCTAACAATGGATTAATTGTTTTAGGTGCAGATAATCCAACATTTGCTTTAAGATTAAGAAAGGAAGATAAAGAAGATTATTTTGTAGTACCTTCAAGTGTTGGAATGTCTTTAGCAATGTATATGAAGAAATTATATGTTAGTCCACCAAAAGTATTAAAGAAAAAGAGTCCAGAAGTTATGTATGCTTAAATTGCTTCTATTGCCTTTTTTTCTTTTTGGAGTTTTGCAATTTTTTCCTTTATTTTTTGCTTGAATTTTGTTTGCTCAACTGCTTCAAGCTGAGAACCACAATAAGGGCAAAAGAACATATGCTCGATTGCTTCTGAATAAGAGAACATCTTATCGCACTCTTTGCAATAAAACACTTGTTGTTCATCAAGATATTTTTTCATAAGTTTTGCTATTTCTTCATCTTTTTTGTTTAACAAAAGTTCTTTTAATCGCTCAGGTCTTGCTTGCCATGAATATATGAACCACCCTTTTTTCTTGTCTCTTTCTCTTGAAAATACAACAAGTTTGTATTCATAAAGTTTGTAAAGCAATGAGCGAACAAAGTTTATTTGTAATTTTACTTTATCTGCAAGAGTGAATTCATCAATTTCTTTTCCAGCTTTAAGTAAATATTCAATGATTTTAAATCCTTCAATTCCAAATAAGTCAACTAAGTATTCTTTTACATCTTTTAATGAAAGAAGTTTTTCAACCCTTGATTTTGTAAATTTTTTTGGTGCTTCAATTTTCTTCTTTGCAGTTTTCTTTGCTTTCTTAGCTGGTGCTTTTGCTTTTTTCTTTGTTGTTTTCTTTTTTGCTGTTTTTTTCTTTTGTTTCTTCACGGTTTTTTTAGGTTTTTTTACAACCTTCTTTTTAACTTGTTTCTTAACCTTTTTTGCTTTTTTCTTAACTGTCTTTTTTCTTTTTGTTAGTTTTTTTATTTTGTTGAACAATCCCATTGAAATCACATTATTTTATGGTGTTGTTCTTAAATATAAACTTTAGTGGTGTTTTCATTAGCAATGGGCCAAATATGTTTAACAGTAAAAGTGCTGAATAAAAGGAAAAAATTATGTTGCAAATAAGTCTTAGTATTTTAACATCTTTTATTACATATGAAAGTAAGTCGTAAACTATTCTCCCACCATCAAGCACCCATATTGGAAGGAAATTCATTATCCCAACAAGTAAGTTAATCATTGCTATCCATCTTAATAAGTCAAAAATCCAAAAGATTATATCAACAAGTATTCCATACTTTTCTTTTGCTGATTGCGAGATATGTGATTGTTGTGTAACTGTTATCCCTATATACGCATGGTTCTTATTTTTTGGATTTTGCACAGTTGTAATTGTGTAGTTTCCTTTATTTGTTTGAATGTTTATTTTTTCTCCAGGTTTTATATCTTTCATAACATTAAGAAATGTTTCAACATCTTTAACTTGCTTGTTGTTTACAGATAAAATTACTTCATCAACAGATAAACCTGCTTGCTCTGCTGGCATCCCTTTATCTATGGATGTGATTTTTAAACCATCATAAACAACTACGTTGTTTAAAAATGGTACAAATATTATACCAATCAATGTTATAAGCAATGCCCAAACAACCACATTTGCAAATGCGCCACTTGCAAGAATTCTCATTCGTGATAGAGGGTTTATTTTTTTTAATTGTTTTTCATCAAGTTCTACAAATGCTAAAGGTAAAATTGCTAAGAAACCAAAGCCTGTTGATTTTATTTTTATTCCTTCCATTGCTGCAACAATTCCATGGGCAAATTCATGAACAATTGCTAATACAGCTATGGATATTATTCCTTGCCAAAATGGAACATATATTGGTGAGCCAGGTATTTTTACACCAGGAATTAAAATCCCAACTCCAGCACCAGCTGTTCCTGAAAATATTCCTATGAGATTTTCAAACAAAAGCTTTCCAGCAAATAACATGAAGAAAACAGAGACAGGTATGGCAACTGTTGAAAATGTTTTCCAAAAAATCTTGTATTTTGAAAGTTTGTGCATGAGACTTAATCCTTTTTTTGTTTTGTGAACTATGAAGATTTTTTCCATCACTTCAAATTTATGTCGATATTTGAAAATAAGCAATGCAACTATGGAATAGAATACTATGGCTGAAATTAAGTCCCAATTCATGAAAATAGCAAAACTTATCTTGTTTATAAATTTAATTTGAAGGAAGATTTATAAACATGTAAACATATATGTTTACAGGTGAAACACATGACACAAGTACAGCTTAGAGTTCCAGAGCATATGATTAAATTAATTGATTTGTGGGTAAAGCAAGGAAGATTTCAAAGTAGAAGTGAGGCTATAAAATTTATGATTGCAGAGTATCAAGAAAGAGAAAAAACTAGGGAATTTTATAAGATGCTTATAAAAAGAAGTAAGGAAGCTAAAGAAAAACCAGATATCCTAATATCTATAAGTGATATAAAGTGAAGATATTATTTCATCCAAAAGCTGCAAAGTTTTTAAAGAAAGTGGATAAAGAGATAAAAGAGAGAATTCTTAAAAAAATTAAAAGATTAAAAGAAAACAAGAATCTTGGTAAACATCTAAGGTATTCTAACTTTAGGAGTTTGAGGATTGGTGATTATAGAGCTATTTACGAAATTGAAAAGAACAAGATAATAACATTGTTTATTGGGCATAGAAAAAACGTCTATGAGGACTTTAGCAAGTTATTTTAATAAAATTAATAAATGAAACAAAATTTGGTGTTTTCATGGAAGATGTTTATTGGGCAGATAAAATTGCAAATAAGATTTTAGAGAAAAACAAAGATGTTTATGTTATTGCAAGCGGTATCACACCAAGTGGAACTATTCACATAGGAAATTTTAGAGAAGAAATGACTGTTGAAATTGTAAGACGTGCTTTGCTTGATAAAGGTGTAAAGGTTAGATATATTCACTCTTGGGATGATTTCGACAGGTTTAGAAAGGTTCCAGCAAATGTACCAAAAGAATGGGAAGAATATATTGGAATGCCTGTTTCAAAAGTCCCAGACCCTTGGGGTTGTCATAAAAGTTATGGTGAGCATTTTGAAAAGGAATTTGAAGAAGCTGCAAAAATTGTTGGTGTTCAACCAGAATATGTTTATGAACATAAAGAGTACGGTGCTTGTAAATATAAAGATGGGATAAAAGAGGCATTAAATAAAAGAGAAAAAATAATGGAAATTCTAAATAGGTTTAGAAAAGAACCCCTACCAAGTGATTGGTACCCTGTACAAATTTATTGCACTAAATGTGGAAAGGATTTTACAAAAATCATTTCTTATGATGGAGAATATAAGATAAGATATAAATGCAAATGTGGAAATGAAGAAGAAATAGATTTTTCTAAGCAAGGTGTTGTTAAGTTAAGATGGAGAGTTGATTGGGCAATGCGTTGGAGATATTATAATGTTGACTTTGAACCTGGTGGAAAAGAGCATTCAACATTAGGTGGAAGTAGAGATACATCTTCTATTATATCAAAGGAGATTTTTAACTATGAGCCACCAATTTATCAAATGTATGATTTTGTAATATTAAAAGGTAAAGGAGGGAAAATGTCTGGTTCAAAAGGCAATGTAATTGCTTTAAAGGATTTAAATGAAATTTATCTTCCAGAACTTGTGAGATACTTTTACGCAGGAACAAGGCCAAATACAGAATTTGCAATCCCAATGGATGATGAGATATTTAAGGTTTATGAAGATTTTTACTTCACAGAAAGAGTTTACTTTGGAAAAGAAGAAGTTGATGAAAAGAAGAAAAAGCATCTGAAAAGAGTTTATGAGATGTCTATGATTAAGATGCCAAAAGAATTGCCAATTGAGATACCTTTTAAGTATTTGGTGTTCTTATCACAAATCTATAGAGATGATGATAAGGTAATTAAGAAACTAAAACAAACAGGGCACTTAAAAGAAACTTTAAACGAATTTGATGATAAAAGAATTAGAATGCTAATAAACATGGCAAGGAATTGGGCAGATAAATATGCAGATGAGAAGTACAAATTCCAAATACACGAAGAAAAGCATTTTGAGTTAAGCGATAACGAAAAGCAAGCAATTAAGATGTTAATTGAAAAAATTGATGGTTTAACTGAGAACATGCTTTATGAGATTGGAAAAGAAAGCGGGCTTGGAAAGGAGTTCTTTAAAGTGTGCTATAAGATTTTGCTAAACAAAGAAAGAGGTCCTAGATTGTTTGAATTAATTGAAAACATTGGCAGAGAAAAAGTAAAAGAAATTCTTGAGAAATATGTTTAATTATTTCTTTCCGCCAGCGCCCTTAACTTCTTTATGCTTTGGACGAAGTTGCTTTGAATAGCACTTTCTACATTTAACTTTTCCAAGCTTTACTTTTTGGGGGTCTGCTCTTATCTTTGATTTGCAAACCCTGCAAACAAACACATTTGTGAACAATCTTTCAACTGCTTCTTTGAATTTTGCCATAAAATAACACTATTTATTTGCCTTTTTAAAGTTTGCTCTTAAGCAAATTTCTAAAAAAAAATTTATTAATTAAAAAATTATAAAATCATTGTGGAATTAAGAGGTGCAGAAGAACAATTAAGACGAAATTTGGATATCTTAGAATCTATTTTTGCAAGACATGAGCAATTTCTTGAAAAATTTGGTTCAGCAATTGCAAAATACATAGAAGTAACTGAAATATCAAAACCTTTAGCAGAAGCAGCTGGTGCAGAAATTGAAGCAAAAGGTAAAGCATCTAAAAGAACTGTTTTTGGAAGGTCAAGAAGAGGTAGAGGAAAAGGCTTGGTTCAATATCTTTCTGAAAAAACATGGGCTTTATCCATGCTTATTAAATACATAGGCATGGAAAGAAATGAAATATCTGTACAAGCAAGATATCTTTATCCCATGCTTAGAGAAACAGAATTTGAACTTAAAGAAGAAGAACAAAGCGAAAGAAGACTGCCAAAGCGAATAAGAGCAAAGTTAGAGAAAGTAGAGAAATTAACAAAAAAGTGTGAAAATATTTTAAAAAAAGAAGCAAGAAGAGATAAGAAATTAGCAAAGTTAACTCAAAAAGAGATTTCATCTCTTGAAAAAGCGTATTCTCTCTCAATGAGAGAGGGTATTTATGCAAGGAGATTAATGAGTTTATTTTTTGCAGCTCATTTTTACAAGAAACTAATGTTAACTTTTCAAAAAGAGGAAATCTTCTTTGCTAAGTTTATGAAGGAAGAGGTTAAAGCAATAAATGGTATAACTCGTGATATAAAAGATATTTTCGAGCTGATTAAAGAACATGAAAAAATAGAGAAATTAATTGGTGGTTCTCCAAAGAGGTTTAAAGCAGAAGAGAAAAAAGAGAAAAAAGAAGCAAAGGTGTCTAAGAGATTAAAGAAGTTAATGAAAAAAATGGAGAACATACAGAAGCACTTAGAAAAGATAAAGAAAGGAGCTGCTAAATATGGTGCAGAAATTGGTAAAAACATATCTTTACTCAGCTCTGAAGAAAAAGAGCTTTTAAAAGAAGAAAAACAAATGGAAGAAGAGCTTTCTGACATAGAAATCTTATTTGAAAACATGAATAAGTTTTCCCAGATGATTTCACGGTTTTTAAACAATCTTCTTATTAGCGATATTAGGTTAAAACCACAACTAACATGGATAAATCATTCTTTGATAAGTGCGTACAAATTAGCAAAGAAAAACCCATCTGGCGCACTAACCTTTTTAGAAAAAATAGCAAACTTTGCAGAAAAAGCACTTGTTCCTGCTTTAAAAAACATAGACAATGAAAGAAGAGAGATATTTAAGGAGTTTGCAGGTGAAGAAGGGGTTATAAAAAGGCTTGAAAAAGATATGTCATTGATTTACAGATTAGAGAATGATGCTTTTTTAAAGAATCTAAAGAAGTTTGATAAATCTCTTATAGCAATAGAGAAATCAGTTGATGCTGGAACTAAAAAAGCAATTAGAGATTTAAAAGCAGACATAAATGAACTTAAACACTCTCTAAAAGAAGAAAAAGAAATAGTAAAAGAAGAAGCTAAAGCTGGAGCACCAAAGACAGCTGAAGAAGAAGCTGAAACAAAAGCAAAGATAGCTGAACTTGAGGAAAAGTTAAAAGATTTAGAAAAAAG
Organism: Nanobdellota archaeon; assembly: GCA_021163365.1. GTDB lineage: Archaea > Nanobdellota > Nanobdellia > CSSed11-243R1 > CSSed11-243R1 > JAGGWW01. The sequence continues at coordinate 28,459 of JAGGWW010000012.1, read as the reverse complement.
ACATCTTGAAATGAAAAAAGAATTCACACCAGCTGCAAATGATATAAGAAAAGCAATTAAAAAAGCCCCAAGATTTAAGTTTGCAAAGGGTGGTTTTCTCGCAAGTAAGATAATTAAAGACATCTCACTTGCAGAGCATTACTTAAGTGAAGAAGAGCATGAGGAGTCGATAGAGCTATCTTATCTTAGAAAGTGGTTTGAAAATAAAACAAACTTAGATGAGTATGTTAACTTTGTTAAGGTTTTAATAAACACATTTAAGGAAGAAGGTTTAATGCTTGCAAGAATTTTTGAGTACAATCAAGAAATGAAATTGCTTGAGAAAGATTTTGCTCATGACCTTCGAAATGCTGAATTCTGCATGTGGGATATAGAAAGAGGGATAAGAAAATTGGAAGATGTTATGCAAAAATATCCTGATTTGTTTGGAGAAGAGGAAAGAGAACTTTTCTCAGAGTTAATAACTACTCTTAATTCTACAAATAAACTTGTTACTGATTTAAAGAAAGCTGAGAGAGCTATTTCAGTAATTTCAAGTAATTCTTTCACAATGGAGCATTCTGTTAAAAAAGCTGAAGAGAATATAAAAGAACTTGAGAAGATGTTAAAAATCTCAGAAAAAAATGCAAAGAAGGCAAGCAAGTTTTTTGGAAGAGAAGTGCAAGCAGCTTTTTAGTTGTATATTTTCAACTTTCCTTCTATTTCCTTTTGAAATATTTCTGCTCCTTCTTTGTAATTTGCATTTGGGTCTATGATGTGCAATCTTGCTCTTGTTAGCCATTCCCACACATTTTGTGGATAATGTAGGTCTTCTCTTGTTGGATATATTTCTGTGTGTACCTCCACCCTATAGTATTTTCTTCCTCCTTTTTTTTCTACCCACATTCTTGCGTGTATTCTCCTTCCTTCTTCTAATTTCTTAGCAGCAACCAGAGTTTCTCCAAAGTCATACTCAGGTATGACTCCATCTTCAAGAGATTCTAAAGAAAGAGAAGGATGCCCTATGTCTTTTACATCAACATCATATCCTAATTCTTTAAGCACCTTATACACTTTTTCTGGATTATATTCAATTTCCAAATGCGGCTCTTTTTTATTATAACTATGTCTAACTTTCACAATTACTTTTCTTGGTGTTGGTAAAACAGCATTAGCTTTTTCTAATATTCTAACAAGCTTTGATTCTGATTTTTCTTTAAGACTGTTTTCCAATCCCATGATTACTACTAATCAGTAGTTATTTATAAAGTTTTTGAAAAAATTTAAATTAAAAACAATGTTTAAAATTGCGTGGGAACATACATTTCAAAGTTAAAGGATTTTGAAAAAGGGTTAAATTTTAAGAAGAAAGGGATAACAATTACTGTTTCTGGAAAAACAGGTGTTGGAAAAACAGTTATAAGCAAGACACTTGCAAAAATATTTAAACTAAAACATGTGTCTGCTGGCGACATCTTTAGAGCAGAAGCAAAAAGAAGGAAGTTAGCACTTGAGGAATTTTCAAAAATAAGAGAACCAGAAATAGATATTGAATTAGATAAAAGGACTCTTGAGCTTGCAAAAAAAGGAAATGTTGTTTTAAATGGAAGGCTAACTGGCTGGGTTGCTGGAGATAATGCAGATATTAGGATGTGGGTAAAAGCGCCAATGAGATTAAAGGCAAAAAGGGTTGCAAAAAGAGATAAGTTAACAATAAAGGAAGCAAAAGAGAAAATTAAAAAAAGGGATGAGTACGATGCAAAAGTTTACAAAAAGCTTTATGGTATTGATATTAATGATACTTCGATATATAATCTCATAATAACAAATGGCGATATACCTTTAGAAAAACTAAAGAAGCTTGTAGTTTCAAAAGTAAAGAAATTGCTTGGTGAAAAAAGATGATTTCATATTGTGGCATTGATTGTGAAAAATGTGTTAAGTTTAAGGGAAAGTTTGCACAAAAAGCAAAAGAGATTTTAAAAGCAATTGAAATTTCAAAATTAGATGAATGGAAGGATGAAGTTTTAGATGGTAGTTTTAATTACGATGATTTTAAAAAGGGATTGATTTGGTTTTCTAAAAACATGTATTGTGAAGGATGTAAAAATGGTGGTGGTATAAAAGATTGTCAGATAAGAAAATGCGTAATTAGCAAAGGATTAAATAGTTGTTTAGATTGCGAATTGCGAAATAACTGCAAACTTTACTCTGAGATTTCTTAAAATGGTATCGCCAGCTAACCTTTGTGTTATTTGTAAAGGTGGAAGATATTTGTGTGGGCATAAGCCATGTCCACTTTTTGCTAAGTTTAATGTTAAACAAAAGATAAAAATTGAAAAAGAGTTTTACGGCCCATCTACTTCTGTTTTTGTTGGACATTTAAACTATCCAAATGTTTTTGTTGGACCCATTGGTGCAATTGAAAATGAAAACATTGTTGATAACCCAACAAAGTTGTTTCAAATGACATATAACAAAATAATTGAGATGCGTTCTTTAACTATACGTTCAAAAATGCTTGAAAATGTTAAATCAAAAAACAAGTTTGTTGAAGAAAACAAGCTTTTAGCAATGTCAAGCAAACCAACATATGTTGATTTAAGATTCAAAAAGAAGCCAGTTTTTAAGATTAGTTTTTCAGATATTACCCAACCAATGGGTGCTTCTGCAACAATTGAAAAATTTAAGATAGTTGATAACCCAAAGATTCCAAGAAAAGTAGATAAAATCATTAATGATGAATTAAAGGCTGTTGAACAAATTAATCTTCTTTACAAGCATTTTGATGTTTATTATATAACAAACATTTTTACAAGCGGAGCTCTTGGAAAAGAACAAAAGCTTGTACCAACAAGATGGAGTATAACTGCTATTGATGATATTCTTGCAAAGCAAATGATGGAAAGAATTAGAAATTATCCTCAGATAAACGAATATCGTGTTTATGAATCAAGATATCTTGACAATCATTTTGTAATCTTGCTAATGCCAGGTTCTTGGGAATATGAAAATTTTGAAGCTTGGGCACCTGGCTCAAGCTGGGCTAAGAATGCAAAGGAAACTTTCATTCTTCAAGAGTATGAGCCATTTGAAGGAAGAAAGAAATATGCAGAAAAAGAAGGTGGTGGATATTATGCAGCAAGGTTTGCTGTTTGCGAAGCTCTTGATAAGATGAAAAAGCAAGCAAAGGTTGTTGTCTTTAGAGAAATAAGTGAAGGTTATATTGTTCCTCTTGGTGTTTGGCAAGTAAGAGAAAATGTTAGAAATGCAATGAAGCAAGAGCCAAAGGTTTTCCAAAGTTTAAATGAAGCATTGGATTACATGAACTCAAAATTAAAAATTAGTATTTCAGAATATAGAAAGAAAAGCAAAATTTTGCAACAAAAAAGATTGTTTGATTTTATTCCAAGATAACTTTTCTTTTGTCGTATATTTTTATTTTCTCATTATGTAAAATTCCGTAAATTGTTGCATTCACAATTAAGAAATCTTGATGGTCATTGCATTGATATTTTGATCCAAAATCTTTTTGTGGCCCTCTTGCAATGTGTGCGCCACTTTTTTCACTTTCAAGAATTGGTGCTTTTGGGTCTGCATTTGAATTAATGCCAATTGCAAACTCTCCAATAACACTTCCATATTCGTGTTTTTCAATTTCTTCTTTAAGAATTCTTTCAATATCTTTATCCTGACTTTTTATATTAATTATTTCACCGTTTTTCCATTCTATTATAACAGGCTTCAGTAATTCATATTCACCAGCCCTATGTTCAACATAAAGGGTTCCATTTGCACTTTCTTCTAATGGGGCAATAAAAACTTCACCAGCTGGGAGATTTCCAAAACCTTTTTCGACTTTTAAATCTGTTAGCCACTCCCTGTCTCCAACATTTAATTTTAAACTATATTCTTTGTTTGGACCTGTAAGAATTTCAAATTCTTCAAAATCATTTAGTTTATTTATTAGCAATTCTGCTTTTTCAACAAGTTCTTGATAGTTAATGTCTAATGGTCCGTTTAATCTAAACATATAATTAGTTAGCCCTGGACAATGTACAACTTTTGCTTTTGCTTTTGTTTGAGCTTCAATTAATTTAACTCTAAATGGTCTTTCTTCTGGATAAGCATCAAATATGTTGATTGCATGTGTTATTCCTGTTATTTCTTCTTTTATTTTCTCAGGAAGTTTTGTTAATGGTCTTTCAAATTCATTTAAATTTATTTCCCTTACAACACCTTCATAATCAAGATACAGTATTGCGTCTAAGATTCTTTGTAATATTTTATCATCGTCATATAATACTGCTATTGTGAATTCATCGCTTACTCCATAGATGCTTTCAAGAGCTGTTGCAAAACCCTTTTGTGGATTGAAAAAAAGATATCCACCAGAAACACTTGTGTCAATTTCCATATTAATCACCATTCATTCAATTGTTATATTTTTATCTGTTAGGAGATGATTCTAATGCTTCTCTTAACCAATATTCCAATTCATCTAATGAACCTCTGTCAATGAATATGTCAAGTGGAATGTTTGCATTGTTTAAGGTTTGTATTACACCTTTTGTTTTCTCAGAGATTGAAGAATATTTATCAAAGAACTTATCTATTTCTGATTGTGATTCTTGTGCTAAGTTCAACACATCTATGTAAAAATTACCAACAGCATTAACTAATTCATTTGGTGATTTTATAACAAACTTACTATTTTCAACATCTAATGCGCCACTTGCATAACAATATTCTAAGATTGCATTTGATGCTATTTCATGAGAACCATTCACTTTTCCATTTTTATCGACTCTTCTTCTAATTGCTCTTATAAGCTCTACTGGAAAAGAATAAATGGCATTGTTCATTACTTCTTTTTCAGCTACATGTTTCATATTGAATAATGAGCCAGCTATTGCTTTTCCTTCTTCAGCCCTATTATCTCTAACTTTTGCCCTACCAATTGAATGAGAAATCTCATGTATTATTGTTTGGGTAAGCCATGCTTTAGGAAGGGTTTCATAACTTATGTTTTTCTCAAATTGGTCCTCGATTAGTCCTTCTCTAACCATTGGTAAGAAAACATGCTTTGCTTTTAAAGTGTGTTCATTAACGTTTAATATAATTGTTGGAAAAACATTGTTTATTGTGTTTTTATTTGGCCAATTAACTGCAAGAATTTGAGCACCCATGTGGTTTGCTTCACCAGCAATCCATGCATGCACATATGCGTTTATGTTTATGTTTGGAATAGAATCATTTCTTAAATCAGTTGGAATCTCTTTTAGCATTTCAGGTAATTTGTCTTTTGCTTTTTGTATTAACTGTGTTGTTTCAGGGTCTTTTACACCAAGAAACATTTCATAGGCTCCTTTTTTAACAAATGTCCAACCTTGCATCATTCCTATGTAATCTTCACAAACACCAGCAAGGGTAAAAAGCCTAGAATCATTTTGAGCAATAAGGGCATCTCTTAAATCAGTATTTCCAGTTATCATAGACTCTGCTGTTGATGATAAGATTAAGCTATAGATTGGATATTCGCTTTTGATTATTCTTGATGCTTTCCATAATGCTTCTGCAGCTTCTTTTACATAAGGCGCCCATTCAGGCACTTCGTAGTATGGTGTTTCTATTAACATGGGAATTTCTTTACCTTTAACAATTATTCGTGAATCAATTCTTAAAAATGGATTTTGTCTTGCAGATTTTTCTAAATCTGTTAGTCTTTTGATTTCCTCTTCAAAAAGCTTAGACATCTTTTCTTCAAATTCTTCGTCTGAAAGTCCTGTATCATTTATGAAAACTTCGTACGCTTTTTTTGGCTTTCCAGGATTTTTAATTAATTGAAAAATTTCTTTTAAATCAACTTGAACATTACCATGTTTTGAAATCTCATCAGAAAATCTTTTCCAATCTTCTTCTGTGAATTCTAGTTTTATTTTATTTCCCTTAGAATCCCATGGTGCACCGTAAATAGAGAATGCATTTCTATAGTTTAATAACTCTGTTGAGTAGTTTGTGTGTATAACTCCGCCTTGACCTCCAGTGTCGTATCCATAAACTCTTAAAATACTATTTACACCTTTCCAAATCTTTAATCCATTCACACCGCTTTTTTGAAGAATGTATAAATTATCAATTGCTCTTAAAGCAGGAATTTGTGCAAGCATGGTTTTTATTTCTGTTTGTGTTAAGTTGTATTTGCTTGGTTCAAAGAAAGCTGTGCAGTAGGCATGCGTTCCATTCACTAAATCCATCATAGCACCCCCAATTGTGTTATTTTGAAGTAGTTAAATATTTATAAATGTTTTTTAGAAGTTGATAAATTATGATAATCAAGGTTAAAGTTGTACCAAAATCATCAAAAATTAGTATTGCAAAAAAAGATGGTTTTTATCATGTAAAATTAACTGCTGCTCCTGAAAAAGGGAAAGCAAATGCTCAATTAATAGATGTTTTATCAAAGTTTTTTAATGTTAAAAAATCGCAAATTAGGATATTAAAAGGAGAAACATCAAAAGAAAAAATTATAGAAATCAACCATTGTTCCACAAAAATTCTTTGAAAACAAAGAGCCTTATGAAAATGTAAGTTAAATACATTCCAAGTAATGTTATTGCTTCTTTTCTTTTCAAGCTTAATCCTTTCCTAAACATCGCAAGCACGACTAATGTGAAAATTATGGCAACAGGTATGTCTATCTTTATTATAGATTCGCTAACAGCAAAGTTTGTTATTATTACACCAACACCTGTTGAAAAAAGTATGTCTGTTATGTTGCTTCCAATTAGGTTTCCGACAGCCAATTCTGAAGAGCCTCTAAAAAGAGATGTGAGTGATACAGAAAGTTCAGCAAGTCCTGTGCCAAAGCCAATCACAATTACACCTATAACTGCTTGACTAACACCCCACATTTTAGCAAGAGCAATTCCACTCTCAATTGTTATATTTGCTGAGAATCCAACTAAAACTAAGCCGATTATAACTAAACTTATATTAAGTAAGATTTCTTTTCTTGTTGCACTCTCTTTTCTTTCTTTTATTTTCTTGGCTTTTATTTCATCGCTTATTAACAAGGAAAAGTAAATGAAATAAATTATTAGCATAACAAGTCCTTCAAGCTGTGTTAATATTCCATCATAAGAGAAAATAAAGAAAAGGAGAAGTGATGAAACAAGCATGATTCCTTCTCTTTTTAGTTCTCTTTTTTTAACATAAAGTATTGCAAAAAGTCCAACTATTCCAAGGATTAGCGAGATTTGATTTATGACAGAACCAACTTTGTCGCCTATTACAATGCCTGATGTTGGAATTCCTTTTAATATATCTAAAGCACCAGAAACACTAACAGCAATTTCTGGAATAGATGTTCCTATTGAAGCAATAGTTAAGCCAATGAACATTTCTGATATTCCAAAAAATCTTGCTATCTTTCTGGCTCCTCTAACAAACATGTCTGAGCCAAACCAAAGCCCAAGAAGTCCAAAAACTATCAGCAAGGGTGCAACCATGATTAAAAAATCAAAAATTTATTTAAATAAAAAGGTTATTGGACTTCTTAAGCCCCGGTGGCTCAGCTGACCTTTCTTTGGGAAAGAAAGCTCAACCAAAGAAAGGTTGGAGAAATCGGTAGAGCGTCGCCTTGGTAAACTTTAAATCCAAGGAGGCGAAGGTCGTGGGTTCAAACCAACCCTTTCTTCCCGAAGAAAGCCTTGGGAAAGAAAGGGTTGTGAAAGTCCCACCCGGGGCTTTTTCTATACTGCTTACAAAAGGAAGTTTTGAAATAGTTCTTTTATGAAACCTTTTTAAATGATAAATTTTTATTTTAAATGGGCGGGCTAGGTGGGCCGCTGGGCGTGGCCTGTTAACCCCAAACCGTCCTTATGGGGGGCCGAAGCCAGCTTGAGGGTTACCGCATTTTTGGTAAGCCCAGGCCGTATCTAAGAAGCCTCGCCCTAAGGGATGCGTTATTCTGTGAACCGGGTCAGGCCAGGGATGGAGCAGCCCTAAGCAGAATAGCGTGTGCTCTTAGGATACGGGGTGGAGAAAAGGTCTGGGGACTGCCACTGGTGCGGTTTCTCGAGAGCTGGCGCGCCCGCCCGCTTTAGAAAACTTCTTAAATAGATACTTTTTGTGAATGTCTATGGGTTATTTAAGATACCTTAGGCCAGCACTAATTGCAATCTTAGTTTTATGGGCATTTTTCTTAATTCATCCATTTACGAAAGAGGCTGTTGTTATAAAAGATGTTGAATATCCTGCTTCACTTGTTTTAAGACAAGGAGATTTGGTTAATTACTTGAACGGAAATTTAATAACAAGCGTTGATGAGTTTTACGATGTTTCAAGTGAAATAAAACCAAATGATACTGTTGAAATTATTGTATTAAGAGAAACCTTTCCTTATAACTATAGAAGTGTAACTCATTTGTTTATTGCAGAAGAAAAAGACAATAAAACAAATTTAGGTATAATTGTCGATAAAACAAGGTTTTCTAATCTTAGATTTAGCTATTCTCTTTCTGGTGGAAATAAAATTGTTGTTCAAACAAATCAATCAAATGCAGTTGACATAATCAAGAAAAGGTTAACAATAAACAAAATCCACGATTTTTCTGTTTACAAGGAAAATGGGAATGTTGTTATTTTAACTTCTGAAGTTAAAGAAAAGATTATTCCTCTCATTGAAACAAAAGGAGAGCTTGTTGCAAAAATAGGCAATGAAACGTTTTTCACAACAGATGACATAGAAGATTATTGTGTAAGTGGGGTTAATTGTGTAATGCACTTATATCCTTATGCAAATAGAACAGCAGAAGGTACAGAAGTTGTTTGGAATTATGGTTTTCAACTGTCTTTAAACAAAGAGGCTGGAGAAAGATTTGTTGACTTAACAAAAAATTTAAGCATTAAATCTTGCCATCTTGATAGATGTTTGTTAAATGCAACAATTGATTATTACATAGATGGTAAGCTTATAGGAAAAGAAGAGATATACGCAGAAAGCAAAGCCCTTCCTTATTATAAGCCGATTTTTAGCGGGCAGGCGCCAACAAGAACAGATGCAGAAAAAAGATTAAGATTTGCACAATCAATTGTTGCTGGTAAACTTAATGCAAAAGTTGTTGAAGTTTCAGAAATAGAGCCACTTCATCCAAATGCAGTTAAATTATCATTTTCAATTTGGGCTTTTATTATTATCTTTAGTTCTGCTTTAGCATTTTTCTTGCTTAAAAAGTCTAAAGTATTTATAGCTTCTTTAGCCCTTGGATTCTCAGAAATGGCGATTGTGGTTGGAACTATTTCAGGATTTAATGCTATAGTGTCTTTACAAACTTTAATTGGCTTTATCTTAGCAGGAGTTGCAACATTCGCATACCAATTTTACATTGTAAGAAGAGTTAAAAAAGAAGGAGCAATGAAAAGCAAGCTTATAGAAATATCAAAGAAACTTAATGTTTATCTTTTGATTTCTATTGCAATATTCGGAGTGCTTGTTTTCATACTTCCAAGGATAAGCGGCCCTGTTTTAATAGGATTAGCAACAATATTAGTTTTAACAAAAAATATGTTTATTAGAATAATAGAAAAGATTAGCCTTTAAGCTCTAAAATTGTTTTTGCAATATCTCCTTCATTCTTTTTTAACGCTTGTCTCACTTCTTCTTCTGTTTTTCCTGTTTGTTCCATTACAAGCTTAACATCTTCATTTGTAAAAGGTTCTTGCTCAATTTCTTTTGCTTTTCCCACAATTTGATATGTTTCTTGCCCCATGAGGTTTATTCTTATAACCTGCGGCTCTTCAATTACAAGTTTTTTTTGTCCTTCAATTATTACTCTTTCTGCTGGAATCTGTTCCATGTCTTTCATCATCTTTTTTAATTTTTTTGCATCCATTCCAGGAAACATCATTTTTTCCTCCTTGAATTTCTTGAGCGTTTTCCAGCAGAAGTTAATCCTCTAAATGCTCTTCCTCTTTGATTAACTATCCAACCAATGTCCTTATCATTTTTAATTGCTGGGTGGTTCGGGTCTACAAGAATTACTTCGTACCATTCATAAACACTATCATCTCCAACGTAGTAGCTGTTTAAAACTTCTAAGTTTGGGAATTTCCTATTTACTCTTTGCTCAACAATTGCTTGCAAATTTCTTGTTGGTGTAAAGAACATTCCATATCTTTTCGGTCTTCTACCTTTTGGTATGTGCCTTCTTTTTCTTCCACCTTTTTTAATTCTTGCCCTTACTATTACAAACCCTTGTTTTGCTTTGTATCCTAATCTTCTTGCTTTATCTATTCTTGTTGGCTTTTTAATCCTAACAATTGCTGGTTGTTTTCTCCATTGGAGAATTCTTTCTCTCTTAATTGGTTCAAGCAAATCTTTTGCATCTTGCCAAAGTCTTGTTAAATATTTGTACATTCCCATAAGATTGCCCCCATCAAGCTTTCTATCATTGGGTAATTTTTCAAAATTTGCTTTATTTTTAAAGTTTTGCATTATTTTATAAATGATTTTGTTTTTGTATGTTTTATGGTAAGGGAGATTTCAGCAGGCGCAGTGATTTTTAGAAGAGAAAATGGAAAGCCCATTTATCTTTTGCTTCATTATGGTAGTGGGCATTGGGATTTTGTTAAGGGACACATAGAAAAAGGAGAAGATGAGATAACAACTGTTAAAAGGGAAACATATGAAGAAACTGGGATAACTGATTTAAAAATCATTCCTGGATTCAGAGAAAGAATAAGATATTTCTTCAGGCGGGGGAAAGAGGTTGTTTACAAAGAAGTCATATTCTACCTTGCTGAAACAAAACAAGAGAAAGTTAAGCTTTCATATGAGCATGTTGGGTATATTTGGCTTCCTTATGAAGATGCATTAAGACAGCTAACATTTGAAAATGCAAAAAATGTTTTAAGAAAAGCACACGCTCACATTAATAAGCTTTAATAAGTTATCTTGTTTTAAATTTTTTAATGGTATTAAAAGAAATAGTGCAAGCGCAGATAATTAGCATACTTCAGTTTGCGTTAGTGATAGGAATAGGTATGATTATAACAAAGCTTGTTACTGATGTGCTTAATAATTTTTTAAGACAAAAACATATAAGGAAAGTTATATCAAACCTTGGATACGAGGAGCCGATTATAGACTTAATTGTTCTTATGGTAAGATATGTTTTTTACTTTGTAACATTTATAATTGCCCTTTCGCAATTTGGATTTGCAAAATTTGTTTTTGATGTTATTATAATCTTAATTGCATTATTCTTAATTGCAATTGTTCTATTTAGTTTAAAAGATTTTATCCCAAATGCTGCAGCAGGCATATATCTAAGTACTGTTAAAGCAATTAAAAAAGGAGATGTCCTAAAAATAGGAAATTACTATGGTAAGGTTGTTTCTATTGATTTAGTTAATATAACATTGGAAGATAAAGAAGGAAGGCTTACTATAATTCCTAACTCAAGTGTTGTAAAAAAAGAGATAATAAAGGAGAAAAGAAAAAAGTATAAATAAACCCCTGCTTGAAAAATTAGATAAAAATGGTAACAGCTTATATATTTGTAAATCTTAAGCCAGGAAGCAAGAGTGATTTTTCAAGAGAAAGCTTTTCAAAGATAAAAGGTATAAAATATTTGGATTTGGTTTATGGTGCCTATGATTTGGTTATAAAGGTTGAAGTAAAAAAACTAAAAGATTTGCAAGACATAATAAAGAAATTAAGAAAAATAAGCGGTGTTGAAAAAACTGTAACCATGATAAGCATAAAATAGGAGGTGAAAATTTGGTAACAGCATATATTTTGCTTATAGTAAAACCAGGAGAAGAATCAACAGTTGCAGAAAGACTAACAAAGATGGATGGTGTTAAGGATGTAAGTGTTGTTTATGGTGAATATGACATTGTCGCAAAAGTAGAAAAGCCAAGCATGGAAGAACTTCAGAACTTTTTAATTAAAAACATCCGTGGAATAGATGAAGTTGAAAGAACATCAACAATGATTGCATTGAAATGAACATAGACATACTAAGCATTATTTTTTTGCAATCTTTTAGAAATATTTTTTTTGATAGTATTGCAAAATTTTTATCTTTTATATTTTCAACGCCTATTTTGATTTTTTTTGCAATTGCATTATTCGTTTTCTTTCTTTTAAAGAAAAATTTAAACTTATTTTTAATTTCAACTTCAATTTTCTTAAACATGTTTGTAGTTGGAATAATCAAAGAAATAGTTGCAAGACCAAGGCCATCTCTTGCTTTAACACAGGCATTTAGTAAATATTCTCTCCCTTCAAACCACACAGCACAAGCTTTTTTATTGGCTGTCCTTTTTTCAGATTTTTATCCAAAGTACTCTTTTCTTTTTTACATGTTCGCTGTTATAGTTGGTTTGTCGAGAATATATCTTGGTTTACACTATTTAACTGATGTGCTGGCTGGTGGATTTATTGGTGTTGCTGTTGGATTCTTTTTTATTAAAAATAAATCAAAAGTTTTGCACCTTGGGGAGAAAATTCTTAAATTAATAAAATCTAAGTAAATTTATGACAGTTTTAGTTTGTGCAGCACATGCTGATGACGAAGTAATTGGGTGTGGAGCAACTATTGCAAAGTTAGCTAAGACTGAGAAGGTGATTGTTGTAATCTTTTCTTATGGTTCTGGAGAAGCTGGTTCTTTGTTATCTTGGCCTCCGTTTATGAGCGAAGAAGAATTAAGAAGGAAAAGAATATTGGAGTCAAAAAAAGCATGCTCAATTCTTGGTGTTTCAGAAACTATTTTTCTTGGTATAATTGAAGACATAGAAAATGAATTTGATTTTGAAAAACGAGAAAAGTTGCTTAATATTATTAAAAAATATAAGCCATCAAAGATATTTTATCATTCTGCTAAAGATGCTCATCCACATCATATTGCTGTAAATAAGATTATGAATGAAATAATTTCTAAGTTGGATTATAAGCCAGAAGTGTTTAAGTTTCAAATAAATTTATTTGACTTTGGGAAAAAAGAGCCAACTGTTATAATTGATGTTTCTAAAGAATTTCCACTAAAGATGAAAGCCCTTTCATGCTTTAAATCACAGATTTTATCAATTTACTTGCTTGAGCCTTTAATTCTTTTAAAGGGAATAATTTATGGAAGAAGGCATGGCTTTAAATATGCTGAGTACTTTTATGGTGAATAAAATGAAAAAGATACTTATGTCTGTTGTTGGAATTGGATATGGGCACGCTACAAGAAGTCATGCAATTTACAATGAGTTAAAAAGTAAAGCAAGAGTTAAAATATTTTCTTATGGCGCAGCTCAAAGATATTTTAAGTTAATGAAAATTCCTTGTTATGACTTCGGTGGCTATGAGTATAAAGGTAGAGAATATTCTTTTGATGTTTTTGCTCAAATATTAGAGTTGTTTAAAAATCCAACGAAGATAAGAAAGGATTATATTAAGTTTAGAAAGATGGCAACGGATTTTAAGCCAGACATTGTTTTTTCAGACTCCGAGCCAAACTCATTTTTCTATGCTTCAAACAGAGGGATTCCAATTTACACTCTTACAAATTTAATAACAACATTGAATCATTACCATATTTTACCGCCAAAGCTTAAGACAAAGAACATTGTTCTTCAACACATTTTATTAAAAAAACTTATTAAGTTCATGCTTTCAAGAGGAAATTTATTTTTTGTTCCATCTTTTGAGAAAAAAGTTGTTTATTCTGAAAAAATAAAATATGTAGATTTAATTGTAAGGAAGAAACCCAATGAAGTTTTACAATCAAAAAAAATAAAGGAAAAACTTGGAGTTAAAAGTTTTTATTATGTTAGCATTGGTGGTGCTGAGATTGAAAAACACTTTTTTAAAATACTTGAAAAGGTTTTGCCAGAGTTTGATGATAAGTTTTTTGTTATTTCAAGTAATTACATTGTTAATAAGGTTAAAAAATCAAAGAACATGATAATATTTCCTTTTGTTAAAAACTCATTAGAATTGATAAAAGCTTCTGATGGTGTTATATCACCAGCTGGACATTCAACTATATCTGAATGTGTTGTTTTTAGAAAACCTGTTTTAACTGTTCCTATAAGAAATCATGTTGAACAAATGGTTAATGCCTTTCTTGTTAAGAAAGAAGGATATGGTGAAGCTTGTGTTTTAGATTCAAGAATTAGTAAAAAAAGCGTTTACACATCTTTATCATCATTTTTTGACAAACAAGATGAGTATTTGGAAAACCTAAAGAAGCATAAATTTAAAGGCAATGGTGCAAAAGAAATAGCAAAAACTTTAATAAAGCAATGAATTTAGCCACCAAACCAAGTTGTTTAAATCCTTTTTTCTTATTATTACACCACCATAAGGAGAAATCCCTTTGAATATTGCACCGTATTTTTTAAATTCCATTTTTTTAAGTTTATACACATAAGCTTGAATAGATAACTTATCTTTTGAGTTTGGAAGCAACTTTAAAATGTTGTCAATGTAATTTATCAACCATTTAAATTCTTTATCAGACATCTCATCAAATCTTTCGCTAAATTTAATTGCTCTTTCTATTCTTATCTTTGCTATCTCAAGGTTTTCCATTTGTCATCACTTTTTCTATCTTATTAATAAATCCTCTTACAATGCTTAAATATCTTTTCACATTTTGTTCGTTTATAGTTATTGAGTCAAAATTTGGAAGAAAGATTATGTATTCATCACCTCTTTTTATTTCAGCTTGGCTTTTTCTATGCGCTATTACAACGTTTTTTAGCTCTTGAATAAGGTGTTTTTCGCTTGGTGTAATACCAACAATTTTTGAAAACTCTTCAAAAAAAAGCCTTCTTGCTAATTCTTCACTTTCAGGAATTATTCTTAACTCACGCGCTTCTTTTTTCTTTGCTATAAACGCCCTTATTGCAAGAATAACGCTCTTATCAGCATGTGTAAGCACATTTAAAAATATGTGTTTGTCTCTAACAATGGGGAATGCAACCATGAGAATGTGGTCTGCTAAACCAAGTTCTCTTTTAGCTTCTTTAAGTAGAGATAGGTAATCCATATAAATAAGAAAGATTTTTAAACCCTTAAACTTTACTTTTCTATAATTTTTGGGTGATGATATGGCAAAGCTAAGAAAGGGTGTTTGTTATAGAAGAATTGAAAGACCATATACAAGAAAATCAAGAAAGAGAGAAAAGTCTTATGTACGTGGAGCACCCTATCCGAAAATAGTTTTATTTGATATGGGAAATAGAAGCGCTGATTTTCCATATAGAGTTAGTTTGATATCAAAAGATAATGTTCAAATAAGACACAATGCTTTAGAAGCAGCACGTGTTGCAGTAAATAAAAAGCTTTCAAAAAAAGTTGGTGAGGCAAATTATTATTTTAAGGTAAAGGTATATCCACATCACGTGTTAAGAGAAAATCCTCTTGCAGCAGGTGCTGGTGCAGACAGATTTCAAACTGGTATGAGTCATTCTTTTGGAAAGCCAATTGGTTTAGCAGCACAAGTTAAAAAAGGACAAGAAATTATGTATGTTGATACAACAGAAAAGTACGTGGATATTGCAAAAGAAGCTTTAAAGCAAGCAATTTACAAATGCCCAATGAAAGGACACATAGAAGTTGTTAAAAAGTAATTAATATAAACTTTGTATATTTCTAATTATCTGGTGAGACTTTGGAAAAATCACAAGCTTTGATATTAAGTTTTAAAGAGATAAACAAAGAAGATGTTGGGCTTGTTGGAGGAAAAGGTGCAAATCTTGGAGAGATGTATAATTCTGGATTTCCTGTTCCACCAGGTTTTTGCATAACTGCGCACGCTTATGACGTTTTTCTTGATAAAACAGGCATTAAGAATGAAATTAAAGAAATTTTAACTGGTTTAAACGTAGATGATAATGATGCTTTACAATCTGCTTCAAGACAAATTCAAACAATTATAACAACAGAGGAGATTCCACAAGAGATTGCAAATGCAATTGTTAAAGCATATGAATCTATGTATAAAAGTAAATATGATTTGCCAAAGTCTGTTGGCATGTTTATAAACGCAGTTAGAGAGCCACCATTTGTTGCAGTAAGGTCAAGCGCAACTGCAGAAGATTTGCCAAGTGCAAGTTTTGCAGGACAACAAGCAACATTTCTTAATGTTAAGGGAGCAAAAGATTTGCTTGAAGCTGTAAAAAACTGTTGGGCATCTTTGTTTACAGCTCGCGCAATTTTTTATCGCGAAAAAAATAATTTCGACCATTTCAAGGTAAAGATTGCTGTTGTTGTTCAAAAGATGGTAGATTCTACAAAAAGCGGTGTGGCTTTTTCTGTTGACCCAATTTCAGAAGATAAAAATAAAATTGTTATTGAGGCTGGTTGGGGGCTTGGTGAGGCAATTGTTTCTGGAGCAATTAATCCAGACCATTATGTTGTTGATAAAATTAATTGGGAAATAGTTGAGAAGAAAATAGCTGAAAAAGATTTCATGATAATAAGAAGCCCAGAAGGTAAAAATGTTAAGATTGAGCTTGATGAACCAAAAAGATCATCTCAGGTTCTCACAGATGATGAAATAATTGAACTTGCTAAGATGGTTAAAAAGATTGAAGACCATTACAATTTTCCACAAGACATTGAATGGGCTATAGAAGGCAAAAAGCTTTTCATTGTTCAAAGCAGACCAATTACCACACTTCATAAACCAAAAACCATTGAAGAGAAATTTGTAACTGAAAAACTTGAACCCATACTTAAAGGTTTGCCAGCAAGCCATGGTGTTGTTTCTGGTAAGGTTAAGATAGTTAAGGATGTAAATGAGCTTGACAAGGTTCAGCCAGGAGATGTTTTAGTTACTAAAATGACAGACCCAGATTTTGTTCCAGCAATGAAGAGGGCTATAGCAATTGTTACAGATGAAGGAGGAATTACAAGTCATGCAGCAATTGTAAGCCGTGAAATGGGCATACCTTGTATTGTAGGTACAGAGAAGGCAACTCAAATACTTAAAGATGGAGATGTCATAACTGTTGATGCTGTAAATGGTGTTGTGTATCGTGGTGTTCATGTTGGTGAGGTAAAAGAAAAACCAAAAGAAATAGAAGAACCAATTGAAGGAATTGAAACACAAACAAAGATATATATGAATCTTGGAATTCCTGAAAAAATTGATGATTATAAAAACTTACCAATTGATGGTATTGGTTTAATGAGGGTTGAATTCATAATTGCAGATGTTATAAAAGAACACCCATTGCATATGATAGAGCAAGGAAGAGCTCAAGAATATGTTGATAAGCTTGCTCAAGGAATAAAAAAGGTTGCTTCTGCAATTTACCCAAAGCCTGTTGTTGTAAGGTTTAGTGATTTTAAAACAAATGAGTATAGAAATTTAGTTGGTGGAGAAAAGTATGAGCCAAAAGAAGATAATCCCATGATTGGATGGAGGGGTGTTTCAAGATATATATCTGAAGATTTTGAACCCGCGTTTAGGCTTGAGTGTAAAGCAATTAGAAAAGTAAGAGAAGAGTACAAGAATGTTTGGGTTATGCTTCCTTTTGTAAGAAACACAAGCGAAGTTAAAAAAGCACTTAAGATTCTTGAAAGCGAGGGTTTGATAAGAGATGAGCAGTTCAAGGTTTGGATTATGTCAGAGGTACCTGCAGTTGCAATTATGCCAGAAGAATTTGCAAAGCTTCCAATAGATGGGACTTCTATTGGTAGTAATGATTTAACTCAACTAACTCTTGGTGTTGATAGGGACTCAGAAACACTTGGAAAAATGGGATACTTTGATGAAAGGAATGAGGCTGTGCTTAGGGCAATTAAAAGAATAATTGAAGGATTTCATAAGCATGGCAAAACTGTTTCCTTATGTGGACAAGCACCATCAACTTATCCGGAGTTTGCAGAGTTTTTAGTTTTAGCTGGAATTGATTCTATTTCTGTTAATCCTGATGTTGTTGAACAAGTAAAAAGAATTGTTGCTAAAGCTGAGGAAAGAAAGAAGTTTATGGAAATAGCAAGAGAAGAAGAATTATCTGAATAATACGCTTAATGTAAGAGCAATAAACGCAATAAATGTTACAAGAAGTATCAGCCAGATACTCACATGTATGTGAATGTGCTTTTTAAATTCTTCAATAACTTCTTTTGAGGTGAGTTTCATCTTAATAAATTCACATAGTCATTTATTTCTTTAAATGATACTGCGCACCCAGCAAATTTTAATGCATATAATACTCCTTCTATTGTTGTTTTTTCACAGTCTTTTATTTCGCTTATGTAGCATTTTTTCATAAGTTGATCAAATATTCCCAAGTAATAAGCTAAAGCCATTAAATCAACAGACCTTATTATTTGGATTTTTTCAAAACCTTTTCCAAAAGAGTGAAGCATCCTCTCATTTACTTTTACGCTCTCATGGAATTTTCTTTCAAGGTTTCCTTTTATTAAATCTGGCGCTTCTATTAACAATCTAAGTGTTCTTTCATCTGTTAAAATTGCATCAGCATTTATATGTTTTGCAAGAGCTGCAACTTCAGCGTCTGCTTCTTGCAATATTCTTAACGGATTGCCTTTTATGTAAAAGCTTGAATTTGCATAGTTTAAAAGCTCTGAGGTTTGTCTTTTAATTTCATTTTTATAAACCTCAAAAGTTTCATCAGCAAAGTATTTTGAAACCCTTATTGCTTCATATTTAAATCTCTCAGAACTTAATCCACTATCGATTATTTCTTTTTTCACACCAATTGGAACAATGAACCTAAATCCCCTTTGCTTTAATTCTTTGAAAACCCACATTAAACAATTCATTGCGCAAGATATTATTGTAGATGAATCAACTACAACAATCGCCATTTTATCACTCTTTTAAAAGTTTTTTTAATCTTTCAAATCTCTTTTTCACGCTTAATGGTGTCACAATCTCTTCATGAAGTTTTGTTTCACCAACTTTTTCCATAAGCTCCCATTTTGATATGCCAAGCATTTTTGCAACACTTGATAAGGATAAACCATGCTCGTAAATCTTTGCTCCTTTTTTTATTTTTGCAAAATCAAGAACATGTTGCGCATATTTTCCAAAAGACTTATCAAACTCAGCAATTGCCTTTAATATGCTTTTTATCATTTCTTCAACTTTTTCAAAATCTCTTTTTTTAAGAAAATCTATTAAAGCGTTTAAATTTTCTGACACACCTTTTATGAAATCATTAAATTCTTCTTCATGATATTTTCTAATTGTTTCTTTTGCTATTATCTTGCTTAGCGAATACGTGATTATTGCAATATAAATTGCTCTTTTTTCTTGATGTATGGCAGAACAATGGATTGTGTGGTCGCTTAAGTTTCTAAGTTCATCAGCATCTAAAAGTTCTAATGCTTTTTTTATTTCATTTAGTGTTTCTAATAAATCTTTGCATACCTCTTCTTTCATTGGTTCAACCATGGATATATTAAGCTTGTTTGTTTATTTAAATCTTCTTAAAAAGAAAAATTTTGAAGAATTTAAACAATCAAATTTTCAAGTATTTCTCTTCTTTTTAGTCTTGTATGGCAATAGATGCATTCTATTTCTAAAGGCATTCTTTGGATTACTTCAAATTTGGTTGAATAGTTGTCATTCCCTTCCTTTGACTTATTAGTGATACAGTTGTAATGTGGACAATTTACTAACCCAATTATATGATTTGGTACATTTGGGTGGTATTTCTGCACTACTTTCCAATCTTCTATTATGTTAATCATAATCTCTTCAGAGATTAAAGCCAAAGCACCGCTCTTTTTTTCAACCAATGAAAATAAGTCTCTACTACCTTCAATTTTCAATATATCCTTCCTTCCCATGCTTTTGCTTTCCACATTCATTAAGGGAATTATTACATACTCTGAGCTATTTTCAGGTCTATTGTAAGGAAGCCCGAGTATTTTTAGTGCGGTTATTGATGTGAAAGGTGGAAGCTTATCTAATACAACACCACATTCAATTTTTCTTACTTTTAGTTCTTCTGGCATTATACCACTTCCAAAACCTTATACATTAAAGCTCTTCTTATAGGAACACCATTTTCAGCCTGTTTGAAATATGCCGCTCTTTTATCTTTATCTACTTCTGGTTTTATCTCATTTGTTCTTGGTAATGGATGCATTACTATCATTTTTTCCTTTGCTAATTCCATTAGCTTCGAATTAAGTACAAACGCATTAGCTACTTTTCTATATTCATTTATATCTGGAAATCTTTCCTTTTGTATTCTTGTCATATATAAAACATCAACATCAGAAATAATATCCTCAATGGAATTGTGAAACTTTGGATTTACATCATAAAGTTCTTTTACTTTTACTAAGTGCTTTTCTGGCATCTGGATTTGTTGTGGGGCAACTAAGCTTATCTCCATTCCAAACATTGCTGCGCCAAAAAGAAGGGAATGCGTTGTTCTTCCATATTTTAAATCTCCAACCAAAGCAATGTGCAAACCTTTAAGTTTTCCTAATTCTTTTTCTATTGTGTATAAATCGAGCATTGTTTGAGTGGGATGTTGATTTTGTCCATCACCACCGTTTATTACAGGCACTATTTCTCCAGTATTTGGCTTTATGGAATATTCAGATGCAAGCCTTGCTGCGCCATCTTTGCTATGCCTTATTACTATTAAATCAGAATAGCCAGCATACATTCTAATTGTGTCAGCTAAGCTTTCTCCTTTTTTAACACTTGAACCTTGGACAGAGTCAAACCCTATAATCTTTCCTCCTGATTTTTCAACAGCAGAAATGAAACTATCTTTTGTTCTTGTGCTTGGCTCGAAGAAAAGTGTTGCAACAACTTTTCCTTCTAAAGTGTGCGAATACTTTTCTGGATTTTTTTCTATGTCCCTAGCTAATTCAAATAACTCAAGAAAGAATTCTTTTGGAAGTTCTTGAATTTCTAAAATGTGTAATCCTTTAATGGTAACCCTTCTGAATCAAGGGAAGTTATTATATTTAAAGATTTCGTTAGATGCTAAACATGCACTATCTTAACAAAAGATAACGAAATTGCTTTGCAACTTTTCTTCGTTCTACAATAAGTTTACTAATATTTTAACAATAAATTTATTTACTAAAAGGGTTTGACGAATTACATGGTATCAGAGTGGCAAAAAAGCTATGAAGAAGAAGCAAAAGAGCTTATTAAGAAGGCTCAAGAAGAATATAAGGAAATGGTTAGGATGAGCAACATTGTTGCTTCTAAGCTTTGTGAAGTTGGTTCACATACAACAGATTCTACTTTAAGGTTTTGTAAATATTGTAAAAGGTCCTTTTGTGCTGAGCATGGTGATATAAAGAAAGCTATTTGTGATGAATGCGCTGAGCTTAGAATTTTTTGATTCTTTTTCCAGTTACAGCATCTATGTAAATTGTTTTTTGTGTTTTTCCCTTTAATATTAAAGCTTTGTAAATTGGATAGTAGATAAGTTTTTCTTTAACAATATCAGCTTTTTCATAAATTCCTCTTACAATTGGTGAGATATCTTTTGGTTTAACTTTTGCCTCAAGTTTTATCCCTCTTAATTTCATTCTCTTTATCTCTACTTCTTTTTGTGATAATTTTTTCATGCTTGGTAATCGCGCTTTTGTAAATACAAAATATACTTGCGACCTTCCAATTCTTTTGCTTCTAACTAAGTTTTTTGAAATAAGATTTTTTAATGAAAGCCTAATTGCTTCTGGTGAACGTTTTAACTTATGAGCTAATTCTAAGGTTGACAACTTTTTCTTCATTAGTTCTTTAAAGACTTCGATGTCATTTTGATTTAATCCAATAAATTCGTGAAGATTGCAAATTTTATGATATCCTTTTGCAAGAGAAAGAACTGCTCCACTTATTCCATCAAAATAACTTTTAATTGTGACAAAATCTCTTAACATTAGTCTTTTCCTTAGATATTTTATTTCACATTCATAAATAGGCTTAAGTATGAGATTAACATTTGAAATCAGGGATTTTCTTTTAAATAATCTAATCCATTTTTTTATCTTTGCAACAGCTTCATTTTTATCTAACTTTGGCTCAACACAAAGTACAGTTACTTCCTCTGGGATTTCTATTTTTTCTGTTAATTCTTTTTTAACCTTAGTTAATTCTTTGTTATCAATTTTCTTTTGAACAACCTTTGGTGTTGTTGCTTTATGTTTTGTTTCTCTTTTTCTAATTTTTACTATCTCTGGAGATGCAATTTCACCTTTAACAAAGAATTCTCCAGGTTTTAGTTCTGGTAACTTTTCTAAATCTTCTTTATTTTGAAAAAAGTGTTTAACTGCATCTATATCATTTTTAATTGTTAATCTTCCTATAAGTTGAATGTTACATTGTGATAGAATATTTTTATTTACAGAAGCTGGTCTTTGTGTTGCAATTATTAAGCCAAGCCCTCTTTTTCTACCTCTTTTGCTAACTTCTTCAATTTCTTTTATGTACTCCCCTTTTTGAGGCACAAACTTATCAGCTTCTTCAATTATTATAAGATATGGTTGTTTCAAACTGCTTTCAATTTTATACGCTGCTGATACAAATTTTTTTACTATTTCAATTGGATTTGCAACTTCTGAGATGTCGAGGATTACAGGTATGTTTTTTTCAATTGATTTCTTAGCTAAGAGATTTAAATCAATTTCTTGTATGTTTATGTCGCTGTTTTCATCTAACCCAACCCACAGCAATGGATACTTTTCTTTTAAACTAAAGTATTCGCCTTCTGTGTCTATGATGCAGAACCCAATTCCATTTTTTGCGAGCTCTTCACATATTACAGCAACAGCATAGCTTTTCCCAGAACCACTTTGTCCTATTACGCAGATTCTTCCACTAACTAACTTATTTGCATCAATACTAAATTTGTTAGATATTTTTAATTCCATTTTCAGAAGTTAATCCGTTTCTTGTTCTATTTCTTGAATGTCGTCCATCACTTCCCTTTCTTCTCTTATCATTTCTTGCATTTCTTCTTCGCAATATCTGCATAACAACGCATCTACATTTCCATCATTTTTGCAAAACTTTGCTCCACATTCTTTGCACTTAAACACTTCTTTTACATTCTTTCCACAAATCTCGCACTTTGGCATGCTTTTGAGTAAAATCTAATCCTTTTTAAATTTTACAATTCTTTTTATTTTCATGATTGAGATTGTCTTTTTAGGAACTGGAAGCATGTTTCCAACAAAGAAAAGAGCACATCCCTGCATTTTTGTTAGAAATGAGAATGTAAGATTTTTATTTGATTGTGGAGAAGGAGCCCAAAGGCAAATGAGAATAGCTGGAATAAGCCCAACAAAACTTGATTACATCTTCATAACACACTGGCATGGCGACCATTCTCTTGGTTTAGGTGGCATAATTCAATCTTTAGCAGCAAATAGAAGAAAAAGAAAGTTAGTTATTTACGGTCCAGAAGGAACAAACGAGAGAGTTTATCACTTGCTGAAAACCTTTGCTTTTGGTTTAACGTATAAGATTGAGGTTAATGAGATAAAGATAAAGAAAGGCGTTGTAAAGAGAATTATTGATGAAGAAAGATTTGCCTTTGAAGCAATGCAAGTTGAACATAATGTTCCATGTTTAAGTTATGCTTTTATTGAAAAAGGAAGGAGAAAGATAAACATAGAGTATACCAAGAAGTTTGGACTTGTTAGACACCCTCTTCTTGGAAAGCTACAAAAGGGTGAAACAATTGTTTACAAAGGGAAGAAGATAACACCAGAAAAAGGAACTTATCTAACTCCTGATAAAAGGGTTGCATATGTTACTGATACAATTTATTTTAAAGGGTTAGAAAAAATTGCAAAAGGTGCAAAGCTGCTTATCTCAGAAGGTACTTTTTCAGAGGAATTAGAGGAGAAAGCAATTGAGTATACACATATGACTGCAAAGGAAGCGGCAAAGTTAGCTAAAAAGGCAAAGGTTGAGAAATTAATTTTAACACATTTTTCTCAAAGATATCCAGATGTTTCAAAACTAAAGGAAGAAGCTCAAAAGATTTTCAAAAATGTTGAAACTGCAAATGACTTTGATAAGATTGAAATCAAATAGGTGATCTTCCATTGGATGATGAATATTTTATGAAACAGGCAATTGGAGATGCCAAAAAATATGGGCTTCGCTTTGGTGCTGTGGTTGTAAAAAATAATAAAATTATTGCCAAAGCAGGAAAAAGACCTAAAGGCGATGCAAGATTTCATGCTGAAACCCAAGCAATTTTAAAAGCTTGCAAAAAACTAAAAACAAAAACACTTAAGGGATGTACACTTTATACTACTTGCGAACCATGCCCAATGTGTTTTTATATGGCCTGGATTACTAATATTTCTAAAATCGTTTATGGTGCAACTTTGCGAGATTCCATAAAATTTGGTTTTCCAGAAATTAAAGTTACTGCTGAATTTCTTAATAAAAGAGGCGGAAATAAGATAAAACTAAAGAAAAAAGTCCTAAGAATGGAATGTTTAAAATTGTTTAAAGAAAATTAGTGCTTGAAAAACTCCTTAATTCTGCGAACTGGCTCTTTTGTAACTGTTATTTTCCAGTCAAGTGGAAGCAGCTTAAAGTAATTTTTCCAAACAAATCTTTCATCAAGGAGCACTACAACACCTCTATCATTTTCAGACCTTATAACTCTACCACATGCTTGTATTGCTCTGTTCATTGCTGGATAAATGTATCCGTAGTTCCAACCAGCGCCAAAAAGCTTGTCATAGTAATCAATCAAAGCTTGTGTTTCTAAATCAGGCGTATCTAATGGCACACCAACAATAACAACACCATTTAAAAACTTTCCAGGTAAATCCACTCCTTCGCCAAAACTTCCACTCACTATTCCAAGAAACACAGCACCGATTGATGAATATTCTTTAAATTGGTTTAATAAATCCATTCTTTCTTTTTTGCTCATGCCTTGTCTTTCTAAGAATATGCTTTTTGTGCTTTTTCTTTCAAAGTGCTTTAAAACCTCATCTCTTAATTTATAAGAAGGGAAGAACAAAGCAACATTTCCAGGTATTGCGTTTGCTATTTTCGCGCACCAATCTGCTATTTTTTCAAACTCTTCTTTTTTTCTTCTTGTGAACTTTGTTGTGGTTTCTGGGACTATAAGTGTTAACTTATTCTTTTTTGGAAATGGATTTGGATATTCAGCGCAAATTGTTCTTTCTTTTTCCATTTTTAATAAATCTCTATACATTCTTGTTGGTGTTAATGTTCCGCTCATGAGTATGGCAGAATGGCATTCTTCAAAAAGTTCTTTTGAAGATATTCCTGGGTCAAGACATCTTAAAATTATCTCAATTTTTTCTTTATCTCTAAATACGCTTCTTCTCACTATTCTTGTGTATCCTTCCTCTTCTGTTAACCAATCTTGTAAAAATGAACCAATGCTTCCAACAAAGCTTCTTTTGTTTTCAGTTCTAATTTGTTCACCTATTAGCAATAAGTCGCCAACAAACTCTTCATAATCTCCAATTACTTTTGAGATAAGTTCTATTAGTTCGTCTCTTGATATATATGCTTCTTCTTTTTCTTTAAGTAAATCTTTTGCTAATTCGTTTAGTATGTCTAAAAGATAAGATATGTTGTTTGCAATGTCTATGTAATTAAACCTTCTTGCTTCTTTTATTGCGCTGTTTAAAGAAAAGTTCGACATCCTTGATGAGAGGACTTCTCTTATTCTGTTAGGTAAATTTTGTGCTTCATCAACAATTATTATGGAGTCTGAGAGTCTTTTGTTTGTTTTAATTAAAAATGCATTTCTTACATGTGGGTGAAATATGTGGTAATAATCAGCGATGATAAAGTTAGAATCTTTAGCAAGCAAGCAAGAAATTTCATAAGGGCACATCTCTTTTTTTGCACACATAGAAATAACTTCTTCAACATGCAACGGCGATTTTTCTTTTAACTCACCAACAACATTTTTTGCTTCTTGTGTTAACTTTGTTTTTTTCCAAACATTGTTATAAAAAGGACATCTTTCTTCAAGCTTTGCTTCTTTGCAGTATTCTGAGAAATCTCTTGTGCTTAAAGCTTGAATTCCAGGAACAAGACACATCCACCTTTTTCCTATAAAATCTGTTACATTTATTTTTACCTTGTGCTTTTCTTTTATTTTCTTGAGTGTTTCAATTACTATTTGATGCTGTGTATGCTTTGGTGTTAAAAATATTATTGTTCCACCATTTTCAAGAACATAACTTAAAGAAGGAGAAACAGACGCTGCTGTTTTACCTAAACCAGTTGGTGCATGAGCAATTAAATGTTTTCCTTCTTCTAATGCTTTTTTAACATCACTAATCATCTTTGATTGTACTTCTCTAATCTTATCAAAAGGAAATAATTCCATAAAACTAAAGATGAAAAATGTTCTTTTTATTCTTTAGGGTGTTGTCTAATGTTTCCAATGTTTGTATTCTTCTTCTGCTTTTTTTACAAACGCATCCCATCTTTTTTCAATCCTTTCAACCATTGGGAGAATTGTTTTCCTTCCTACAAATCTCCAAAAGTTTGAGAAAAATAGTATATTCAAAAAGATTAATGTAATTATTAAGGCAAAGTCATATGCAAATCTACTCCAATAATCACCCCAGGTAATTAAAAGCCCGAATTCATCAGCTATTAATCCAAGCCCTGCACCGTAGATGACTGAAGCTGTTCTAATAAAACCATTTCTGTAACTTATTCCAATTGCGCCTCCAATTGAAAGTAAGATTATGCCAAGAACTAAGTGATGTATTTCATACCCCTTTATCATTAAGCTATATTTATCATTAGTTAAAATTACAAATGAGCGAGATAATATAAATGAAATTAAAAATGAGAAGAATACTATAAATGCAACTCCTTTTCTGCGCTTTCGTGCGTAAACAACAGCTTTTTTAATTATTTTTTTCATCTTCTTCTTCCAACAGGTAATCTCTTAAAAAATCCAAAACCGCCTGTCCCTTCTTGTACAAATCCATTTGGGTAAACAAGTGCTACTTGTTCCCAGTCTCCATTGTTTTCCACATGCACAGAAATAACCTTGTTTAACTTTGTTGCATTTTCTTTTGCAGCTTTCATAGCTCCATCCTTGTCATTAAAACGCATTTCAGATTTGTCAGGCAAGATTATTTTGTATGCCATGTGATTTTAGAAATTGTTAAAAGTTAAAAACCTTATGATTATCTTATTTTAAATCGTAAACCATACTTTTCTTCTGCGCCATTTCCTTTTTCAATAAAAATATAATCATCTTTTGTTAAATATCCGATTTTATATGCATTAATTCCATGCTTATATGCAATATCAATTACATCGTTAGGATTTTCTGTTATAACAATTCCACCAACACCCATGTTCCATGTTTTATAAGCTTCTTCATCTGACACTTTACCAATAGCTTGTAAGTTTCTAAAGTTTTGTGGAACTTCTATTTTTTCTATGTACGCACCCAATTTAGTTGGTTTTAAAATCCTTCCAAGCTTTTCTGGAATTCCACCGCCAGTTACATGCACAAATGCTTTTATATCTGCTTTTGGCTCGTCAAACACTCCACCAAACATTTCAACAATTGCCCTTGTGTAAATTGTTGATGGTGTTAATAGCCAATCTGCAATATATTCTGCATCGCACTCTTCATGCCATTCATCTCCATAATTTTCTTTAAGAATTTTTCTTGCAAGCGAAAACCCATTAGAACGTAATCCATACTCTTTTAATCCAACAAGGTAGTCTCCTTCTTCTAATTTTTTCGGAAGCAATCTATCTTGTTTTGCAAACCAAACACAAGCAGCACCCCAATTTAGATTGAATTTTCCATACCCTTTAATTCTTTCTCCAAGTTGTGCTAATTCGCCGTTTACTATTGCTACACCAGCTTCTGCAGCTGCATTTAAATATCCTTCTGCTATTTGTTTTATTATTTCAATGTCTAATGAATTTACATCAAGAATGCTTCCAACAAGTACTGGTTCTCCACCACGCGCTACAGCATCATCGCAAACCATTGCAATTAAATCAAACCCAAGTGTGTTGTATTTTCCAAGTCTTTCTGCGATTTCTACTTTTGTTCCAATACCATCAAAGTTTATGTTCATAACTGTTCCTTTAGGTAGATTGCTTACATTGATATATCTAATACCAGAAAAATCATCATTTGGCGTAATTACCTCTCCTAGCTTGTTTTTTCTCACTTTCCATGTTTTCTTTGCTGCTTCATAAAGAATCTTAGATGCTTCATTTCCCAATTGATTATTTACTCCAGCATCAGAGTACTTCATTTATATCATTTCTTAAAAAGGATACATAATTTATAAACTTTCCAGTTACAAAATATTTTTATATGACATTGCTTTTATAAAAAACTCAAAGAGCATCCAGAAATTCTTGCAGAGCCAATTCAAACGATACTAAGAAGAGAAGGATATTCTGGGGCGTATGAAAAGCTAAAAGAACTAACAAGGGGTAGGAAAGTAACATT